>JAJPJU010000275.1 GCA_021324035.1 Spartobacteria bacterium
CCTCCTTCGTATTTTGAACGCTGGCTCGCTTTTACCCGTCCTTAGCGAAAGGAATGTCTAATTTTCTTGCTCTGCCGCAAAATAAAGCTTCACAATAAATGAGCCGTGTTCTATAAAAACTATAACAACAATAATTACTGGCCCTCTCTCGCTCCATGAATCTGCTCGCCAAAATCGGTTATCATTGCGCTCTCCTTTCCGCCTGCGTCACCCTGAGCTGTCGCCCCCAGCAGACAGTCCTGGTCGCCCCCGGCGAAGATGAGCTCGTCGTCCTGAACGGTTGCGTCGTTTCCGCCTGCAATTATTTGGCCGCAATCAAAACTCAACACTCCTTGGACAAGAATTTCTGGGCGAAGATTCTGCTTGTTCGTTACAGCAATCATCCCGCCGGTCACGCCTACTGCGTTTGGGAAACCGACGGCACGATTTACGGCTACGATCGCAACGCCGGTTCGTTCCCGATTCCGGTTTACACTCAAGACGCTCGCGCAATCGCGATCGTTCTCTCTCAGGAGCTGGGAAGAGTTCTAAACGAAAATCTTTCCGTCGAGCGCGCGGAATTCGTCGAATCGCAGAAGGCCGAACTCGCTAAATTCTAATCGCGAGCGGCCCAAAACGGGAGCGGCATCGATTCAGATGTGTGCTCTCAAATACAGAGTTAGCGGAACTGCTCGCTCGCGAGGCCGAAAAGCAATCAGGAATCTTGGCGCGCGCTTACCGGCGCGCCGCTCGGAGCGCGTTCCTTTGGCCGGAAGAAGTTTCCGATTTGATTAAGCAAAAAGCGAAAATTCCATCGGACCGCGTCATCAATTTCCTTCCACTTGCGGAGCTAAAACGCTGGGTTGCAAAAGTTCGCAGAAGACGGTGACTATCTAAATTAGTTGCCGTCCCGGTGATCGCGATTCCAATTAGCTTGACGGTTTTTCGGTTGTTGCTGGGACCGATTGCTATCGCTGCGGCTTTAACCAATCAGCCGCGGATCACATTCGCGCTAATCTTGGTCGCCGGAATGCTTAGCGATATTTTCGACGGAGTACTCGCGCGCCGATTCGGTGTCGCGCGCCCCTGGCTAAGGCGATTCGATAGCGGGACTGATATTGTTTACTATCTCTGCGTATTGATCGCGACGTGGTGCGTAGCGCCCGACACAGTTATAAAAAGCATCCTGCCTCTAACCTTACTTGCGCTCTCAGAAATCCTTGTGATTTCTTTTCAGTTTCGGACGATTTCGCGCAATGCCCGCCACGCACACCTATTTGGCCAAAGCGTATGGGCTCGTTATTTTTGCCGCTTTTTTCGCAATCCTAACCTTCGGCTTCGGTGCGTGGGTGTTCTGGCTCCTGTCAGCGATTGGAATTGCCGCGAACCTGGAAATTCTTTTTATCCTCGCGCTTTCGCCCACAGCTCCGGTCGACGTATTGTCGGTCCTGCACGTTAAATCCAGAAGAGGCCCGTAAAAGTTTCGACTATTTTGGAGGTTGGGAATCGCTCCAATTCTTCTTCTGAAACGAAACCCGCCCCGAACCGTGCTCAAAAGCTTCGAAGTGCTCCGGGTTCTGCTGATAGTATTTTTGATGATAATCCTCCGCCGGCCAGAATTTCATCGCCGGCAAAATTTCAGTCACGATCGGCTTCTTGAATTTGCCCGAGGTTGCGAGCTTTTCTTTGGATGATTCGGCGATCTTTTTCTCGTCATCGCCTCCGTAAAAAATCGCCGCGCGATAGCTGGGCCCAATATCGGTAAATTGCCCGTCGGCCTGGGTTGGGTCGATCTGCTTCCAGTAAATATCGAGCAACTGCGCGTAGGAAATTTTCGCCGGATCGTACACAACCTCGAGCGATTCCCGGTATTTTGTTTTTTCCGAGCCAACCAGTTCGTAAGTCGGATTGGGTTCGGTTCCACCGCAATAACCGACCGTCGTCTTAATCACGCCAGGCGCTTTGTCGAACGCCGGCTGAATGCACCAGAAACAGCCGCCGGCGAACACCGCAGTTCTGGTGGTTGCAGGGGAAGTTTGGCCTATCACCGAAGACGGCAAGACCAGGGCGAGCCAAAGGACGAGCAACAGAAACCTGTTCATAGTCAGCGTTAGACAACGCTGGAGCTTGGATGCTCATCAGCCAATGGACTGACGTGTTACCAAATCGTCTGATCGCCTATCAACTTGCCGAACTCAGTCGGCCCAGGGCCAGAGCGCCCAGCGCCAATCCGAGGTCGCGCAACGCGATGTCGTGATAGCCGGGAATGCTCAGAAGATTCAGGATGATGAGAAGCAGCCAGATCGCCACGATGTACGCGAAAACCCGCGGCTTGAGAGCCACTCCAATTCCCGCGATGATTTCCACCACGCCCACGACCATCATGAACTGATGGCCGTGTCCGCCGAGAACGTTGTTCGCCATCGGCGACAGATATTTGTCCCAATCGACCAGGAAACCGAAGAACTTATCGAGCCCTGCCAGAATTGGGGCAACGGTAAAACCAAAACGCAAAATCATGAAGGCCTGTCGGGCCCCGGATGATATAACAGTTGAGTTTTCCATAGATGTTTATTCCGTGCTGTTGGGGATTGCTGATCCGAATCGCACCTGACTGTCCCCAGGCCAGCCAGGGTAGTGTTCATTCATTATTCGAACGCCACTAACGAGTTTGGCGTGGAAATATAAGGTCCAAATCGCAGCTTCACGGCCGGGACGGAGCGCTTGAATCACGCGGCAACGCTGCCATTTTCCATCGTGGTGGAACTGGTCCCGCAAACCTACTTTGCCCAGCTCAATCTGGTTGCCGTGTTCGGACGTGAAGCGCCGTTGCAGGTCGACCTAGGGTGTGGCGACGGCGGTCTGATATGCGAACTGGCGAGAAAATTCCCCGAGAAAAATTTTCTGGGACTTGAGAAACTCGTCGGCCGCGTTGCCAAGACCTGTCGAAAATCCGCCGAGCTGGAAAATGTTCGAGTGCTCAATGTTGAAAGCGCTTATGCCGTTCGCTACTTGCTGCCGGAAAATTCGGTCGAAACGTTTTATTTATTGTTCCCCGATCCCTGGCCGAAGCGGCGCCATCATCGGCGGCGCGTTGTTACGGCCGATTTTCTCACCGCTGTTCATCGGGCGCTAAACAACGAAGGCATTCTTCACATCGCGACTGATCAGGAAAATTACTTTCAGCAAATTCACACGACCGTGGAAGGTCATCCCGGACTCGAATCCATCGGCGTGAATGGGCATGACCTGCCTTCCACAAAATTCGAGCGCCGGTTTGTCGAAGCAGGTGCGCCGATTTACCGATTGTCGCTGCGGAAAATCTCGCCTGTGACATAGGCCTTCGCCCGCCACGCACCGGGACCGAATTCCAATTCCACCGCTCCGGTTTCGTCCTGACGGAACAATTTTATGCCGCTGCCGTGCACGCGGTCGGCCCATTCGTCCGAAATTCGCTCGTGTTGAGGAAAATCGCTGGAGGTCGCGACAATCAATCGTGGTTGGACCGCAGCGAGAAAGGAATCGAGGCCCGATTTCCCCGAATGATGCTGGCCCTTCACCAAAATATCGCTTCGCAGATCAAATTTGGAACGAAGCAGCGCCAGCTCGGTCCCATAGCCGCTGTCGGACATGAACAAGATCTTCGTTTTTTTCGCTGACAGCTGCACGACCAGCGCCTGATCGTCGGCCGTTGTCGCCGTGAACTTTGGTGCTGGAAACAAGACCTTGCCGGCCACGTCGGGTGCGATTTTGAATTCATCGCCTCCACTGAGTTGAAGCACTTTCATTCGGCGATCGAAAAAATCTTCGCGCAATCTTCTATGAACGGCGGAACGATCGGAGGCTGCGCTATCAATCAGAAGTCCCGGGACCAAATCTTTGAACAGCGGCTCCGCCCCTCCAATGTGAAGCGAATCGCCGTGACTCAACATCAATCCGTCGAGGCGATTTACGCCGGCGAAATGAAGACAAGGACGAAGAATTCGTTCGTAGTCCCGAGCGCTGCCGCAATCCAGGAGCCAATCCTCGCCCTGAGCGTGAACATAAACGGCCGCCCCGGCGCCAAGATCGAGCACGGTGACTTTCGCGAAGTTCGTGTTCGGCCACTCTGGCGTCCCAACATAATAATGGCTCGCCGGCAGTTGGGCTGACCAATGAACAAACCCGATCACTGCACTGGCCAGCGACCAGTTCGCGTTGTTGAAGATCACTGAGATCGTCAAGGTGATCGGTGCGACCAAAATCGAAAGGAGTGCGATGGCCAAAATGAAGAACGCGAGCGGCACGACCAGTAGGTTCGCGAAGATCGAGCTCGGCGTGACTAGATGAAAATAACGAAGCACCAACGGCAAGGATCCAATCCAGGCCGCGATTGAGACTGAACCGCCCCGACAAATTCCTCCGTAAATTATTCCAACGGCACGCCGGGAGGTGCTGATCAGGTTGCGTGGCAAAAACGGGTCCGTCGCGCCAAGGTGTTGCAACCAGCGGGCCAGCGGATCAGCCAGCAAAACGATCCCGCCGACCACGACGAACGACAGTTGAAAACCGGTCGAAAACAATTCGTTCGTGTCCCAGCACAGCAAGAAAAACGCAGCGGTGGTGAGGCTGTTTAATGCAAAAGACTTTCGTTCGGCGAAGAAACCAGCCAGCAGGATCGAGCACATTACCGCTGCCCGAACGCTCGAAACGTGCAGACCCGTTACGGCCGCGTAAAACAGCAGGCAGGGGATGATCAATGCCGTTGCCCATTTCCGAGACAGGCGCGCCGTCATGGCGAGGATCCACAACAGCTGCGCGACAATCCCAACGTGCAACCCGGCCACGGCAAAAAGATGAAGGGTGCCGGTTTGCTGAAACGGCTCTTCGATGTCTTCCGTCGTTTGATGGCGAAGGCCGAGCGCGATACCGCCAAGAAAATTTTGCACTTCGGGCGAATCGTCTAAGCCGCGACAGATCGTGCGCTGCATCCAGGAACGCGATTTTTGGGCAGCCCGCATCACCGGATTGCCGGCGTCTTTTCTCAGCACGGCGCCGTCTTCAGGGTAGCGAACAAACAAACCACGATACACATCCTGTCGCGCCAGGTACGATCGCATGTCGAACTCGCCCGGGTTACGAGGCGACTCGATTGGCTCAGCGACTCCGAAAAGTTTTAGTTCATCGCCAAATTCCGGGCTTCCCCGCCAATGAACCAGCAGTGCGGCGTCGCTCGATTTGGCCCGTCCTTCAAATTCGATCGATTCGAGATTAAAAAGAAACGACGTCAATCCGTTCGCAGCGATTTTTGGTTCAGTGGCGACAATCCCTGTTACTCGGATTGTTCGGGCGCGAGTTCCCAATTCCGTAGCGAGTCTGAGGCCCGGCGTGTCCCCGGTTCGAAAATTGTGGAGGAGGAAGAATCCGCCACTCACAATGAAATAGATCAAACCTGCGCGCGGCCAAATGAAGACCAAGGCAGCGGATAGCACGAAAACAATTCCTGCGGTCGGCCAGGCGGAAACGGTCAGTGGAAGATGATCCGCAACAAAAATTCCAATACCGGCGGCGAGCGCCAGGCCGACAAATGGTTGTCGCGGAACGTTCATGGGGAGAACGCCTGCGAGACTAATAAATGCGCGGTGTCCTCAGCAAGTTCCGTTAATGCTTAGCCAACCAATAATAATTCCACTTCGTTTCAATTCGCAAACCTTCGAATTTCACGAACTCCTGCGAGTCCATTTTGCTCACAAATTTGTCGTGAAATCCCGACGACCATCCGGCCTCATCGAGAATAAAACCGAGATCGACCGTTCCGAAGTGGGCATCGAGATAACTGGATGCCGCGTCGTTTTGTTGCGTGATCTTCAACAAATCGTACCAAAAAAAGAACGGAAGACTGTTAACTCCGATTTGCAGCAGAAACGAATATGCGAGCGAAGTGAAGAGGGCTCCGCGCAACACCCACTTGAACGCTTTGCTTGTTAACTGTCGAATCCAATCGAGGAAATCAACAAACGGCAAACTCACCAGCGACAGCACCGGCAGCAGATAGCGTGGTCCATAACACGCGCTGCCTTTCCAATTAATAAATGCCGATGTTACGAGAAACATCACCGCGGCCAGCGCAACTATGAGTTGTGCTTCGCGGGTGTGTCTTTTGTAGAACATTGGCCAACCGATCACCGCAAAACTCAGCACTGGGAAATGCAGAAACACGCTTCCCTGTTTGCCGACAATTAACCCGGTGACTGCCGGCCAAATGTTTAAAGTGAACGGATGTGATTCTTCGCTCCACTCGGTGTAACCGCTGCTGAATGGCGAACCAAATTTGTACCAATTCGTGGCAAGGAGGACACCGATGAAAATCGAAAGAGGCAACCACCAGAAAAATAGAGCATCGCGGAATCGATCGTTTGACGGCCGCGATCGATTGAACGCAAAAAACGCGATCGCGATGGGAAACACAATCAGGAAGACCGTTTTACTTAAACAAAGTAAGCCAAGGAAAA
>JAJPJU010000298.1 GCA_021324035.1 Spartobacteria bacterium
GACCGGCAGCCACGTCGCGGCAATCGAAAACACCGGTGTCGTAAAAGATTCGCGGGCGATATTATCGAAAGTCCGAACTTCTGCGCCAGCAATCACGTCGAGACTGAACCGCTGATCTGGCGTAAAGCGCAAATGCCCATTCGCCTGGACCATCGATTGGTCAGGCGTTGGAAAACCGACCGTGTTCCGACCGCCTTCCACACCAACGCCGAGAACGAGCGAGCGGGAAAACCCATGATTCAAATAAAGATCGGCGGCGTAGATCTCGGAGCTGACCAGCGGACTCGCGTATTCGCTTCTGGTCATTTTTAATTCCGAAAATAGAAAATCGCTCGGCGTCATGTTATAGTTGGCCGCCAGGCGGGTGTTGTAAATATCCAGATCTGTCCGGCCATTGATCGCGCCGAGAGATGAACGTTCGCTGGTGCTCGCCGCCAGAACGATATTGTTTAGGATCGCAACATCCTGGGTCAGTCGCAGAATCAAGTTACCGGACTTGATTCCGCCGATGACTCGCACCGAATGCTGGTCCGAATCGAATTCCGGGTGATCGTCGTACCGAAACAAGCTTGGCGCGTAAATCGCGGCCAGAAACGTGGTCGTGTTCACGACATCGCCAATGCCGAGCATCAGGCTCGGTTGAATCTGAATGTAATTGTCGTCGAGCCGGTTGATGTGAGTGAACCCGATGTTGTCGTTGTAGGCGCCGCGAAGATTGAGATGGACGGCGTACTCGAAAGGACCGTCGTTTTTGCCGAAGGCCTGCGTGATCAATCCGTTTCCGGTGAAATCCTTGTCGGCCAGGAGCGGAACAAACGTCGGCGAGAACGCAGTAACAATTTCGACTACTGGACCGTCCGCGGGCGCGCCGGCGCCGTATCCGGTCGATCCCACGACGATCAGCGTCAGAACCCCGAGGGCCCGCACCGGTAAGTTGCGTAGTTCCCAAGCCATTCGGACCCCTAAAAAGCGCGAAGCGTGGCAAGGAATTGCTCAAGGGTCAATCCGAAATGGCCGGAAACAATCGTGGCAGCATAAAAGAAATCGCGGCAGGGACTCATGTCGCCTGCCGCGATCGTGGTGTTGCTTAAATACCAGCTTGATTAACGCCGGCCGCCTGAAGTGGTGGTCGACTGCGTGGTCGATTTTGCCTTCACGTTTGTGTTTTGCTTGACGCTGACCTTGCCGCTGGACATTCCCGACTGAGCATTGGGCGGAATTGTGCCGTATTGATTAGTTCCCACGGTCGTCTTTTGCGCCGTATTCGTGGTCGGGCTTTGGGCTCCGGATCCGTTGACCGGACCGATGGCAGCGCCGCCGCTCCCGGGCGCTGCGAATGCCAAAACCGGCAGGGCTCCGCTTGCGATGATAGCCAGGATTTTTTTCGTTGTTGAATTCACGATGTTTCCCTTTCGTTAGTTGTTTGCGTTGTGTTCGCTTCATCGCTCCGGCGCGAAACGCCGGAAAACTTACGGCGAACTTTTCTTTCTCTGTATAATTAAGACGGGTACCGGCGGGTGAACTGTTCAAAGTTTTTCCGCCCACAACGGAGGAGTTTTCAACGCTCGGTTTGATCGCGCTCCTAAGATCCAACGAGCCAACGAAATATGAGTCTCAGCTTCCGTCGCTGCGAATTTTGCCGACCGGCTTCTCAGAATTTTTGCTACACCGGACGCGTTACCGAAAAATTCCTAACGGAATAGCACCTTGTTTCAGGCGAGCGACGACTTAAAAGAATTGAGGCCGGGCGTGGCGATGGTGCCGGTGAAGATCGCTGAGAGAAATAAGCGCGGTCTGGCTTTGGCACGCAATATTGCCCGCGCGAAAATCGCGCTGAAGTCAACTACCTGCGGCGATTGCGAGTTGCTTTTTTGCGCTTCGGCGCCGGCAACGGCAAAAGGAGTTCGTGTTCGGTTGAACCACGATGCGGTTTTTCAAAGACAGCGCAAAGCCCAACATCATAAAACGTGACCTCGAGGTCATGTTTGTCGGCAAAGCGTTTGATCTCTTTCTTGCGTTTTTCAGGACCGATTGTTTTCGGCCAGACCCGCGCTAACTCGGAATTGTAAACCGCACAGACTTCCTGCTCTTTCAGTTCGGTTTCGATTCGATTGGCAAGTTTACGCATAGATTAAAAAACGGCCCGACTTTAGGCACGTTTACAGACGGCGAGTCAAAGCATTTTATTCAAGCTGCGTAACATAACCCGACCCAACCGCAGATTGTTACGACCAATTCTGTTTTCCCCGGCGTTTCGTTTCCGAAACCACAATGGTCCTGAGTCCGTCGTCTGAAACAAGGCTCGCCCCCGGCTTTTTTGCCTTTCGACACTGGCGGTTTGCGGTTAAGATCGACCGACAGGGTCGCGATTTTGTTCCTGGTTTATGAACAAAGCAAAACGAGCTGCTGCGGCTGGGCCGCGAAAGGCAAGTAACGGCCAGGTCCGCAGCCACAACGAGCGCAACGGCGCGGGCGTAGACAAGGTAAGCGAGCGCGAGAAGGAGATCCTGCGTGCTGTTCGTGCTGTTCGTGCAGTTCGTGCTGTCCGTGCTGACCGGAACGAATTGGAAGATGCGATCCGGAGTTACGCCAATCTCTACGAGTTTGCGCCGGTGGGCTACATCACTTTCGATCGCGCCGGTCGAATCGAGCAGGCGAACATCGCTGCCTGCGAATTGCTTCGAGCAAAGCGC
>JAJPJU010000273.1 GCA_021324035.1 Spartobacteria bacterium
AGCATTCCGGCCGGAACTGAGCTGATGCAAGCAATCAAGTACTGCGAATACGGTCCTCCTGATGCCGTTCTGAAACTCGAACAAGTCGAAAAGCCGGTGCCTAACGAAAGCCAGATTCTCGTCCGGGTTCGCGCCGTTTCGCTGCGATTTTACGACGGCGGCATGTTGGAAGGTGGTATCGGCAGATTGGTCTTCGGTCTTCGTAAGCCGAGAAACACTACGCCGGGATCCGATTTCGCCGGAACCGTCGAATCGGTTGGCAGGAACGTGACCGAGTTCAAGCCCGGCGATGAAGTTTTCGGCGTGAGGGCAGGCTGTCTCGCCGAATTCATCTGTGTCACGGCCAATCGAGCAGTCGTTTCGAAACCGGGCAACATTAGTTTTGAACAAGCCGCAGCAATCCCGACTGCGCTTGTTGCTCTACAGGGCCTGCGGGACACGGCGCGGCTGAAACCAGGCCAAAAGATCCTGATCAATGGCGCGTCCGGGGGTATCGGCACATTTGCCGTCCAGATCGCCAAGTCTTTCGGCGCGGAAGTCACCGGAGTTTGCAGCACGCACAATGTCGACCTTGTGAGATCGTTAGGCGCAGATCGCGTGATCGATTACACGAAACAAGATTTCACCAAAAGCAATCAGCGCTACGACGCTATTTTCGATCTGGTTAATAATCATTCTTTTGCCGAACGCCGCCGCGCGCTCAAGCCCGGCGGCATTTGTGTCCTGGCTGGAGTAGGAGGCTCAGGAATGCATGAAGAAACCTTTTCCCGGGCGGTCGGCGTTCTTACCGCCTTTCTTCGTTCGAAATTTTCGAAGGAAAAGTTTGTCGTCTTTGGCGTTGATATTAATAAAAAGGACCTCGGGGTCCTGCGAGACCTCGCCGAAAGCGGAAAGATCACGCCGGCTCTGACTAGGATTTATCCGCTTACCGAAACCGCAGCTGCCTACGACTACCTGGAAACCGGCCACGCCCAGGGAAAGATCGCAATAACAGTGACCAGTAATCCGTGACGGATTTTCAATCCCTCAAATCAAACTGCAAACTTCGAGCCTCAAACCGCAAGCACTCACTTATGAAACGTTTCTTCAAATGGATCCGGCGCGGACTTTTGCTCCTGCTCCTCGTTGCAGTCGCATGGGTTTTCATCGCCTACTGGCTCTCGACGAACGACTGCGATCGAATCGCTGCGACGCCAGCTAATCCGATGAAGGCCATTTTAAATTGCGAATACGGCGTCCAAAATCTTGACCTCCGCGAAATCGAGAAACCGGCCGCGCACGACGACGAAGTTCTGGTGCGGGTTCGCGCCGCTTCAGTCAACCCCGCGGACGGCCACATGATCAGAGATTCGTGGCTCGGCCGGTTGCTGGGTGGTTTGCGTAAACCCAAAAACATTCGATTCGGCACTGATTTCGCCGGCACGGTCGAAGCGGTCGGCAAAAATATAAGCGAGTTCAAGCCGGGCGACGAAGTCTTTGGTGCGAAAAACGGCGCGGTTGCCGATTACGTCTGCGTCAAGGCGGATCGAGCCATCGTGGCGAAGCCCGGCAACATCAGCTTCGAGCAAGCTGGTTCAGTGGGAATTGCCGGCGTCACGGCCCTGCAGGGTTTGCGCGACCAGGGAAAAATTCAGTCCGGACAAAAAGTCTTGATCAACGGCGCATCCGGCGGGGTGGGGACTTTCGCGGTCCAAATCGCAAAAGCGTATGGGGCGGAAGTCACTGCAGTGTGTGGCACGCGCAATGTCGACATGGTGAAGTCGCTCGGAGCAGATCACGTTATAGATTACAGCAAAGAAGATTTCACAAAGAGCGATCAGCATTACGACATGATTTACGATCTGGTCGGAAATCATGGATTTTCGGAACGTCGACGAATCCTGACCCCGAAGGGCATTTGCGTCCTCGCCGGAATTGGCGGCGCCGGATTACATCCGGGAACAATGGGACGTATCGGCGCAAACTTCTGGAACGCGTTTCGATCGAGGTTCACCGAGCAGAAATTTGTGTTCTACATCGCGAAGCTGACCAAAGCCGATCTGAATGTTCTGCGAGAGCTGATGGAATCGGGAAAAGTTTCGCCGGTAATCGACCGCACCTATAAGCTCGCCGACACGCAGGCCGCCGTTCGCTATTTAGAAGAAGGGCACGCCCACGGCAAAGTTGTCATAACGCTCGACTGAAATGAAACCGGCCCGAAGTCGCTTATGTTTCCAGGCGGGCTAGTTCTTACGTTCTGGTTACTCATCAAGAGTGTCGACATTGCAAATTGGCGGGCGAGGATGACAACGGACAAGGCATAATTTTTTCGGGCATGGACGTGGCAAGGTTATTTGGTTAATCAATTCACTCATTATGAAACGTATCCTGAAGTGGCTGTTTCTCGTGATTGTGTTCGGCGGGCTGGTATGGTTCGAGATCGCTTACTGGACTTCAACCAACGATTGCGACCGCAAGAACGCAGCCGCGCCAACAAATCCGGTGAAAGCCGTCACTTATTGCGAGTACGGTCTGGCCAACCTCAAAATCGAGCAGGTCGAAAAGCCGGTACCGGCAGCCGATCAGGTTCTGGTGCGCGTCCGCGCGGCTTCCGTTAATCCCTACGACTGGCATTTCGTTGAAGGTTCGCCAAAAGTCATCCGGCTGATGATTGGCGGGTTGCGCAAACCCAAAGATACCCGGCTCGGTGTGGATTTTGCGGGCATTGTCGAAGCGGTCGGCAAGGACGTCACCAACTTCAAGCCGGGCGATGAAGTGTTCGGCGGCAAAGGTGGCGCGTTCGGCGAATACGTCACGCCGCGTGCGAGCCGCGCGATCGCATTGAAACCGGCAAACGTGACCTTTGAGGAAGCGGCATCTGTCAATATTGCCGGAGTTACCGCGCTCCAGGCGCTTCGCGACTACGGAAAGGTGCAGCCGGGGCAAAAAGTCCTGATCAACGGCGCGTCAGGAGGCGTTGGAACTTTCGCTGTCCAACTCGCGAAATTAATGGGCACGGATGTCACAGGCGTTTGCAGCACGCGCAACGTCGATCTTGTGAAATCGCTCGGCGCCGATCGCGTGATTGATTACACGAAAGAGGATTACACGAAGATCGACCAAAAATACGATGTGATCCTAGATAATGTGGCCAATCATTCGCTGTCCGAAAATCGGAAAGTCCTGACCCAAAACGGAAAATATGTTTTGATCGGCGGCGGCAGCGCCAACGAGCAGGGCCTCATCGGAAAAATGGCCAAACCCCTTAAGGCGTTGATCATGAAGCCATTTGTCAGCCAGCAAATGGGAATGATGATGGCGGAAATGAAGCAATCCGATCTGCAGTATTTCGCCGAGCAGATGCAGAACGGAAAATTGAAGGCAGTTATCGATCGCACTTACAAGCTCGACCAAATCAAGGACGCGATTGCCTACGTGGAAGAAGGCCACGCTCGAGGCAAGGTAATCATCACGGTGGAATAGAACCCCAGAGCCGCCCGCGTTGTAGCCGGGACCGGTGGTCCCGGAATTTCCGGCCTCATCGATGCCGGCTACAACAGCAGCTCTTGCGTAATCGGCGGGAGCAGGCAGTTTGGCGACGCACTGAATTTACGATGAAGACATCTTTTTTTGCGGCTGTGGTTTCAATGATTTTAGCGGGGACAGGATTCGCGCGAATCGGAGACGATCAAAAACAAATTGAATCGCGTTACGGCCAGGCCGGAAAAGATCTCGGCGAGCACGGAAACGTCCACGAAATCGGATACGTTTGGGAACCGTTTCTGGTCGTGGTCTCTTATGTGAACGGAATCAGCGAGCGCGAAGGGTTTACCAAACCGGACACATCGCCAATGACTGATCAGAACATCAAAGACATTTTGTCGATAAGCACAGCCGAGGGCACAACCTGGCAGGAGGGGCAAGCCAATGGCGGCGACAAAATGTGGAGCCGTTCAGATAAGAAAGTAGTCGCGATTTTTCCGTCGATCGGAAAATTCGTGTTCGTTCAGGACATTAACTTCGTCCAACCAAAGTAATTCGGAGATCGGACACCGGAGATCAGACGTCGGATGTCGGAGGTGACATTAACCGTTCTGAGCGGCTCGCAGATCTCACAGCTCAATCCAGGCGTTGGAGTGAGGGGATGCCGTAGTTTTCCTGAAGATCCTGGGAGTCGGCAGCAATATCTTTCGGGTCGAGCTCGATCTGTTTTGGGTCTTCTTCGGTCTCGATCTTGATGAAGCCAC
>JAJPJU010000199.1 GCA_021324035.1 Spartobacteria bacterium
CGCAGCATTGCGCCGATTCCGACGAGCGATAGCCCCATTTGAATATTAAAATTCTTGAAGTCGGCCTTGCTCAGGTATTCCGAGTGCGGGTCATAGGTCTGGGCCAAAGCGTCCAGATAAAGTTTCACCTGCTCGTCCCGATCCTCTTCGTGAACGCTGCGCGAAATACGATCGTAGCGGCGGGCGATCAATTGCGGCGGCGGCTCAATTGGATGTTCGCTGAGTTTTTCCTGAAGCAATTCGCTGGCGATACGGTCGTGCCACAATTTGTCCGCGTCCGCTTCATCTTTCGGCCAGGGCGCTTTTTCGCGGCGAACCTCGACGGTGGCGTCGGTTTTGAAATCAAACGGCTGCTTCAGCAGCTCTTTCACTTTGGCAACACGGTCGTCGACCCGCTTTTGGTAAAGGTCGTAAATCTCGTAAGCCGGTTTCAAGTTTCCAAGCAGCACGTCATCGCCAAGGGCGGTGCCATACTTCGAGGTCAACGAATCAACGTCCTTCTGGGTGAAGAAGAGATGGCTGAAATCGAGAAGCTCGAGATAGTTTTTGAGGAATTTTTGAGAGACGTCGGCGTTAAGCTGTTGATGGGTGTAGTGGCCCTCCTCAAGGAGGCGCCCGACAGAAACGCAAATCTGTTCAGAATCGGACTTTGCTTCGAGCGTGTGCGGTGTTACGCCCGTAAATCCAATTGAAACAACCGCGAGGAGCAGAGGAAAACGTAATTTCATGGGAATTGACGCGGTCTCCACGTTCGCAGACTTCGTGCCTAAAAGCAACCGAACCCAATGACCCCGGAGCACCATGTGAGTAGTTGAGACAATCTTACGTGTGGAACATTCAAATTCTTTCACCTTTTCCTCACCTGACGGGGTTATCGGGGTAATCCCGACCCCGGGTAGCCGGAATCAGACCGCTCATCTAGAATAATACCCGATGCGCTATGAAACCTTCTGCGGCGGGATCTTCGAGACGAACTGCTACCTGATTTCCGCCCCCGAGGGCTGGATTTTGTTCGACGCGCCGCAAGGTGCCGCCGATTGGGTCGCATCGCGGAAAATCGATCTAAAATTACTGCTGCTCACCCATGGCCACATCGATCACGTCCAGGACGTTGCTGCCGTAAAACAACGGTTCGGCTGCCAGATCGGTTGCCATCCGGCCACCGCTCCGATGATTTCGGATCCGAATTTCTTCCGGAACTTCGGTTTCGAGCTGGAAGTCGCGCCGGCCAAGCCCGACTTCTTCATTGAAGAGACGGCGGCGCGAAAATTTCTCGGCCTGGAAATGCAGGTTCTGGAAGTCCCCGGCCATTGCCCGGGAAGTCTCTGTTTTTTCGCGCGCGAAGATCAACTGCTGATTGGCGGCGATGTTCTTTTCGCCGGCGGGGTTGGCCGGTGGGACCTGCCAGGCGGCGATGGCGATGTTCTATTTAGTGGGATCCGCGAAAAACTTTTTCCACTCGGCGACGCCGTGACCGTTCTTCCAGGCCACGGGCCGCCGACCAAAATCGGGACCGAACGCCTAACGAATCCTTTCGTCAGCGAACAGGCCCAATGAATCAATCCCAGCGATAATAATCGCCGCCGCGAACATGCAGCCGCACTTCAATCTGATGCAGCTGTTCGCGCAAGCTATCGACCTCACGGCGCAAGCGCCAGGTGTCGTAACCGCGACGGTAACGCGCGTTCACGCGACTTACGTCGCCTGAGATGCGATCCACTTCACGACGGAGACGCCAGTCTCCTCGATAGCGGCTCAGCTCCCAGCGAACGTGCGTCAGCATTCTATTGAGACGATCGACTCGCACATCGACGCCGTTGCGACCCGGAGTGACGTAGGCCGAGCGGGTGTCGTGGCGATAATCGTAATCATAAGCAAAAGCCGAAACTGAGATGAGGCTCAGCCCCAGCGTGAGAAGTAGTGTTAGTTTTTTCATATCGAACCTCCGTTTGTTCGAAGATTCGACGGGCCGGGCGTCACCGCATTCGAGCTTTCGAAGAAAATTACTGCAGCTCGATCAAAAGGTTTTTGAATAATTCCAAACCGTCAACTTTAGCGACCACTTCCCGGAGGGAACTCACAGCCTTGGGAATGTGTTGGAGAAAATGTTTGTGCTCTTTCACCAAACCGAGAAAACCATAGGCGCCGAGCGCCTGCATCAGGCGTTGCATTGCGCAGAGTTGCAGCGTGTTCAGAAAATCGGCGGCCGGTTTTTCCCCGCAATAATGTTCGAGCAACTCTTTTCGCTCGGCTTCGGTTAAATCGACATACGGATCATAAAGCAACGACGCGAGATCGTAGTGGGCGAGGCCGGGACGCATGCCTTGAAAATCGATCAGATACGCCTGGCCATTTCGCATCAGAACATTTTGCGATTGGAAGTCGCGATGAACCAAAACGCGCGGAAGTTCGGCCAGGTGTTCGGCGATTTTCGCGAACCCCGGCAGTTGGGCGACCTGATCAATCTTCGCCTGCTCGATCTGGAAATACCGGCCCAGGCAATTCTCGAAAAAGTAACTCTGTTCCCAAGCGTACAGCGCGGCGTTGAATTCAGCCGGCAAATGCTGCCGCATCTCAATGCAAACCGCTTCCGGAAGCTGGTGAAGCTTGCGCGTTTCATCCAGGGCGGATTCGTAAAACGCCCGACGGACCATCCAGGACTCGTTTCGAGAGCTGAAGAGATCGCTTTCGCCCAAATCCTCCAGCCAAATCAAACCTTCGTCCGGGTCGTGATGATAAATTCGTGGCGCGCGGATTTCGTGCGCCTCCAGGAATTGCGCGATCTCGACGTAATGCCGGTTCTCTTCGCGATCGCGATTATATTTCACCAAAATCAACGACTGTTCGGCGGAGCAGCGAACCCGGTAGAACTTGCGGTCTGACCCGCCTTTCTCGATCGGCGTAATTTTTATTTCGTCGACGTTGAACCGCGGAAAATGAAGCCGGGTCTGGTGGAGAAGCAGCTCGGTTTTCATTTCAGAGGTCGACGTTGCGATGATTCCCAGTGACGGCTTTTCGGGCGCGGACAATACAACCAAACAGTTCGGCATTGGAAGCAATTTGTGAACCGGGCCAGACGATTGAGTCTTCCAGACGAGCGCCGGCGCCGACGCGGCAGTCTTTTCCGACCACCGAACAACCTGCGACTGTGGCGGTTGGGTCCACGTCCGCGCTCGGATGGATCGGCGCGGCCCAAGCCCTCTCTTTAATATAGGCGGGCTGCCAGCCATTGAGGATCGCCCGATGCACGTCGAAATATTCCGCGCGCGATCCGAGGTTGAACCATTCGCCTTTTTCCATGACCACGCCGCCGATTTTGCCGCCCTGAGAAATCCATTCCCCGAGAATTGGGATGAATGAAATTTTTTGTGCAGGCGGAATGCGGTCGAAGATTGCGCAGTTCCAAACCGCAATATTGGCGAAGTCGAAGTTGCCGGGAATGCCGAGGCGACCGGCAATGTCGACGACGCGACCGTCGCGAAACGCAATTGCAGAACCGAGATGAGTCTGGCGGAGCGCGAGCGTTACATCGTTTTTACGATTGAAGTGCTCGTCGATCAACGGTTGCAGCGGCAAGTCGGTCAGCACGTCGCCGCTGTAAGTGATGAATGGTTCAGTGGCGAGCTGCGCCTCGACGTTTTTAATCCCGCCGCCGGTCTCGAGCAAAATCGGTTCGTTTACAAACGTAAGATCAACATGCCGGTAATGATTTCCGGGAAACGCAGCCGCGAACGTTTCAGGCAACCGGTGCGTGTTGATAAGGATTTTTTTAATCTCGAGATCGATCAAATGATCGAGCGCGAAGGTGATCAGCGGCTTTTGAAAAATCGGCACCAGCGGCTTCGGCAGTTCTTCTGTCAGGGGGTGAAGTCTGGTGCCGAGCCCGGCGCCTAGAACGAAGGCTTGGCTAATCTGTCCCATTATCTTTTGAGTGTGTGAGAGTCACCGCTCCGGTGACAATGACAACGAAAATATCACTGGCGGCGGCTAACGGCATCGAGACCCTCAGTGAGATCATTCAGGGCCCGGATGCAGGCCGCTGTATGTTTATCGATCCAACGTTCGGCGATCTGCTTTACTGGCGCCGGATTAAGATAATGCAGCTTCTCGCGGCCGCTCCAAAGCGGGACGACGAGCTCGGCTTGAATCAGCAAATCAAGATGTTTGCTGATGCCCTGCCGGGTCATATCGAGATGGCGGCAAAGTTGGTTGAGAGTCTGGCCGTTATTGCGGTGAAGGTGATCCAGGAGTGCTCGGCGGCTGGGGTGAGCGAGGGCTTTGAAAACAGCATCCATGCTGGGTAATTATGCAACTAAAAGGTTGCATAACGGCGCGGAGACAGCAAATCGGCGCATTTCAATTAATTCGGCGGCCAATACCTTCAGCCGCGTAATCGGCTCCCCGAAAACGGCTACGTTTTCTTCAGGTAAAGCGTCCTGGTCCCGAAGTCGATAATCCCGTGATGCCGATCCAGGATCTCCGCTCCAAGCAACCCGACGGCCGGAGGCGACAACTGCATCGCTTCGTTCAAAATTCCGCCGAGATCGACCACGCCAACGTCGTTACGGCCGATGTCGACCATGCCGACCGAAAGTCTCTTAATTCGCGCCACGTCGAGGCCTTCCTCCTTCATGTTAATGGCCGCCGAAGCCAAACGCGTTTGTTCCGTCGGAATATGGAGGCGCTTCACAAATGGTCTGTGCAACAGGGTTGCAAACGCACCGGTATCGACCATCAACCGGGCCTGCGAACCATTCACCAGCCCGTTCACGTATAAATTGAAACCCTCGCTCACAAACATCGGTACCTTTTGAAAACCGCTGAAATCCAGACCCGGAACCGGACTTGCCAGATCGGGTTGGAGGTTCAGGATCAGAAGTTTTCGCTGGCAATCGAGTACTGCTCTACTCGCAAAGAGCACGTCGGTTCCGAGAATTCCATCGGCTTGCAGCTCGTGCATGCTTTGGGCAGCACGCCGGGCGCCGCTAAGATCGGCGGAAATCGCCGGAACTTCGCCCACGGTGAGTCCGCCGAGGCGCAGGGTGTGCGCCATTACCAACGCGTTGTAAGAACCGTTCACTCGCACGCGCGACGGATATTTGGAATCGACCGGAACTTCGCTCACGCCGAAATGCTTGCGTCGCTTCGACGCGATTACAGTACCCGGCGAACCGCTATCAACGATTAGTAAGGCCGGCTTGTTGTTGATATAGGCATGGACCAATAAGTGATTCTGGGCGGACCGAACCAGCGGCAATGCTTCAAACTGTCCACTTTGTGCAAGCGTCGGCGTTTGCGATCGCGACGCGGCGTTCGCCGCAACTGGAATGGAAAGGCCGGCTGCGCACACCATCGGCAAAATGATCTGCGCCCCTACCGCAAGGAGACGGCCCCTGGGAATCACGGCGCCGAGAATAGCATCTTTCCGTAAATGCGGAAATGAATTCTGCTGCCGAGTACGGAAATTTGTGAAAAGCTGCTTTTGGCGTTGCCCGATTCGGCCCGGTAAGATTAACTCTGCCGACTCCGAGCGCGTTTAGACCCGTGGACACCTCGACGATTTCGCAGCCCGCCGCCGACCAGAAGCTCGTCCGCGGCCTCGGTCTGCTCGACTCCACCATGCTCGTCGCCGGGTCCATGATCGGTTCGGGCATCTTCATCGTTTCCTCGATCATTGGTCGCCAGGTTGGCGCGCCGGGATGGCTTCTCGTTGTCTGGATCGTCACCGGTTTGCTCACTTTGATGGCGGCGTTGTCGTATGGAGAACTCGCCGCGATGATGCCGAAAGCGGGCGGCCAATATGTTTATTTGCGCGAAGCGTTCTCGCCGCTGTGGGGCTTTCTCTACGGCTGGACGCTTTTACTGGTCATCCAGACGGGGACGATCGCCGCGGTTGCGGTCGGTTTCGCGCGGTACACAGGCGTTTTAATCCCGTGGTTTTCTGAATCGAATTATCTAATCCCGCCGATTCGGATTGGCGGTTATGCCCTTTCGTTGTCGACCGCTCAGTTGCTGGGTCTCGCGATGATTGCATTGCTGACTTACATGAACACGCGCGGTCTGAAGCTCGGCAAACTGGTTCAAAACGTTTTCACCACCGCGAAGACTGGAGCTTTGATCGCGCTGATCGTGCTGGGACTCATCGTTGGCTTGAAATCCGGCGCCGGCGCCGAAAACTTCAAAGATTTTTGGACGCTGCGTGGTGGTTTGCAGGATGTCGGCCGCGGATTAACTGCAGCCACCGCTTTCGGCCTTTTTGTCGGGATCTGCGTGGCTCAAACACAATCTCTGTTCTCAGCCGACGCGTGGAACAACATCACTTTCACTGCCGGCGAAGTCGTCAATCCAAAGCGTAACGTGCCGCTATCGCTCGCCTTTGGAACTTTTCTCGTCATCGGGCTTTATCTGCTCGCGAATGTGGCCTATCTCGCGACCCTTCCTTTCGCGGCGATTCAAAATGCACCGAGCGATCGCGTCGCTGTTGCAACCGCGAATGTCATTTTTCCCGGAGCCGGCGCCACGATCATGGCGGTCGCAATCATGGTTTCGACGTTCGGTTGCAACAACGGCCTCATTCTCGCCGGCGCGCGCGCCTACTACGCGATGGCTCAGGATGGATTGTTTTTCCGGCGAGTGCGCGAGTTGAACAAGAACCACGTGCCGGCGTGGGGCCTTATCATTCAGGGGATCTGGGCGGGATTTCTTGTCCTCCCGCGAGTAGTGCACCCGGACGGAACCTACGGAAATCTTTACGGCAACCTTTTGGATTGGGTGATTTCGGCCGCGCTTATTTTCTACATTCTAACGATTTTGGGAATTTTTCTGCTGCGAAAAAAGCAACCCGACGCTGAGCGGCCATATCGCGCCTGGGGTTATCCCATCGTGCCCGCGCTCTACATTGTGGGCGCGAGCGTGATCCTGATCGTGCTTTTTATTTATCAGCCGGCAACGAGCTGGCCGGGCCTGATCATCGTGCTGACCGGCGTTCCAATTTATTTTCTTTGGCGCAAATCAGACGCGACTTAGCGCTTCAGACTCGTTCAATGCTGCATTTCGTGAAACCAAAACGCTTTCAGACCGGTTACTTCAATCAGGAGACCTGAACCCATGGCAAATCTATTCCAAAGAAAACCGCTCGAACGCCTGATGAAAGAAGCCGACGAGGTCGGCGAGCACACCCTGAAACGTTCGCTCGGTTGGATGAATCTCGTCGCGCTCGGTATTGGCGGAATTATCGGAGCCGGTCTGTTCGTTCGCACCGCCGCGGCGATCGCGGATCGTGCGGGTCCGTCGGTGGTGCTGGCATTCGTGGTGGCTGGTATCGGCTGCGCGTTCGCGGGTCTTTGTTACGCTGAGTTCTCGTCGATGATTCCCGTCGCCGGAAGTGCCTACACTTATTCCTACGCGACGATGGGCGAATTTGTCGCCTGGATCATTGGTTGGGACTTGATTCTCGAATACGCGGTCGCGGCATCAACTGTGTCCGATGCCTGGAGCGAATATGCCAATCGCGTGCTCAGCTGGTTCAACATGGCGATCCCATATCAATGGACGCATTCGCCGTTCGAACACGATCCCGGCGGCGTTCACGGGATCATGAACATCCCGGCGCTGTTTATTTTATTTCTCCTCACTTTGTTGCTGATTCGCGGGACGAAAGAATCGGCATTCGTGAACGGCCTGATTGTTATTCTCAAAGTCGGCATCGTTCTGCTTTTCATCGGCATCGGCTGGCATTTTATCAATCCGGCGAACCACACTCCGTTCATTCCGCCGGCGACCACCCACGTGACCGCGCAAGGGATCACCCACAACTATGGCGGAATTCTCGGAATTCTGGGCGCGGCCGGCGTCGTGTTCTTTGCTTACATCGGATTCGACGCTGTTTCGACCGCCGCCCAAGAAGCGCGCAATCCGAAACGTGACATGCCGATCGGCATTCTCGGTTCGTTAGTCTTTTGTACGATTCTTTACATACTATTTTCTTACGTCCTTAGCGGCGTCGCGACGGTTGAAGATTTCCGCACCGCGGGCCGCGAAGCGTCTGTCGCGTTCGCGATCAGCAAATATATGCACGGCTACGAATGGCTTTCGCGCGCTGTCACGGTCGCGATCCTGGCCGGATTTTCATCGGTTATTCTGGTGATGTTGTTAGGGCAATCGCGCGTCTTCTTTTCGATGAGCCGGGACGGGCTTGTCCCGAAGGTTTTTTCCGACGTCCATCCCCGTTATCGCACGCCGTGGAAATCTAACATGTTGTTTCTCGTCTTCACCGGCGCGTTCGCCGCGTTTGTGCCCGCTGATATTACCGGCGAAATGACGAGCATCGGGACCCTGTTTGCGTTCATCCTCGTTTGCGCCGGCGTCTGGATTATGCGCGTCAAAAATCCCGAACTTGAGCGTGGGTTTCGTGTCCCGGCCGCGCCGCTCGTTGCAATCCTTGGAATCGTCACTTGTGGCGCGATGATTTACGGACTCGGCTTAATGAACTGGCTGCGACTGCTCTTTTGGCTGGTAATTGGATTAATCTTGTACTTCTGCTACGGCAAATGGCACAGCCATCTTGACGCGCCCAAACCGCCAGAAATGCCGGAAGGAATAAAGATGACGAAGGACGGGCTGCTCTAAACCGGGAATTTAACTGCCGCTAATCTCGTTAAACCCGCGAGACGGACTGCTCGCGGCGACACCAAGTAGTGCTTCGGCGCGGCGCCGCAACGCAACCCCATTCCGCCGATTGCCGAAAGCGCGACGCGCCTCCTCAATCTGGTCGACCGACAAATTCATCGCGCGCAAAATTTCCCACTCCTCATCGGTCATCAATTCGCGGTCTTCATCGCTCACGGCGCGATCTTGAAACCGCGACACAGTTTC
>JAJPJU010000249.1 GCA_021324035.1 Spartobacteria bacterium
GCGGCCAGCGCAACTATGAGTTGTGCTTCGCGGGTGTGTCTTTTGTAGAACATTGGCCAACCGATCAGCGCAAAAATCAGCACTGGGAAATGCAGAAACACGCTTCCCTGTTTGCCGACAATTAATCCGGTGACTGCCGGCCAAATGTCTAAAGTGAACGGATGTGATTCTTCGCTCCACTGGGTGTAACCGCTGCTGAATGGCGAACCAAATTTGTACCAGTTCGTGGCAAGCAGGACACCGGTGAAAATCGAAAGAGGCAACCACCAGAAAAATTGAGCATCGCGGAATCGATGGTTTGACGGCCGCGATCGATCGAACGCAAAAAACGCGATCGCGATGGGAAACACAATCAGGAAGACCGTTTTACTTAAACAAAGTAAGCCAAGGAAAATCGCCGCGGTGAGAAGTTGGCGATTGCGAACAATGCGTTGTTTCGAATTGAGAGCCGAGACGAAGTGGTAAAAAAACGCCAGGAAAAAGAGCGTCAGATAAATTTCGAAAGTCTGAGCGCGCAGATAATTCCACCAAAACGTGCTGTAAAGCGACGCCATCACGAAAACCGACATCGTCAGACTCGAATTCGTATAACGCCGCGCCAAAAGCGAGAGATACAACGCGGTCGCGCAACTCAGGATGATGTTGAACAAATTCAGAGCAACCGTGTTGTCCGAATAAAGACTTAGATTGCCGGTGGCGATCTTTTGGATCCAAAGAGGCGGCAGGTAAATCAACGTGTTTAAAACTCCATACTTCGGATAAAACGCGCCCCTGACGTTTTCGTAAAAATATTGGCCACGCTCGCCCCATTGGCGGGCAATTTCGGGCGGAACAGCCCACTGGCCGCTGTTTATCAGGCCGATGCTTTCGATCCGGACCGCGATTCCGTCGCCGGCATATTCTTCGGCCGGCATGGTGACGAAGTTAATCGCCGCCACCGCCAGGACGATTGCAACGATCCATTTCCAGGCAGCTGGCATTTGCCTCGTCCTACCATCATATTACTTCGTGCACGATCTTTTCGGAGGCGAAGATGTCGATGTTGAAACGGTCGATCGGAATGCGCCGCTGGCGACACGGATGCGACCGCGCACGCTCGACGAGTTCGTCGGCCAGGGGCATATCCTCGCGCCGGGAAAGCTTTTGAGACGCGCGATCGAAGCTGATCGTTTGCCGTCAGTAATTCTTTCCGGTCCGCCCGGGACCGGGAAAACAACGCTCGCCCACATTATCGCGGACATGACGCACGCGAAGTTTGAGCGGTTGAGTGGAGTCGAAAGCAACGTGGCTGAAATGCGACGCACCCTCGCCGCAGCCACAAACCGAATCCGGACGTCCGGCAAGAAAACGATTTTGTTCATCGACGAGATCCATCATTTCAACAAAGCGCAGCAGGATATTCTTCTCCCCGACGTTGAAAGTGGCAATTTGCGACTGATCGGCGCGACGACTTACAATCCGTTTTTCTACGTCAACAGCGCGCTCGTTTCGCGCTCGCAAGTTTTTCAACTGAACCCGCTGACCGTCAAAGAACTAGAAGCGCTAATCGATCGCGCGCTTGCGGACAAAGAGCGCGGACTTGGCAATCACAAGGTGAAAATGGACGCGGATGCGAAAACGCATCTCGCCAAACTGAGTGATGGCGACGCGCGGAAATGCTTGAACGCGCTGGAGATTGGCGTGTTAACAACTCCGCCCACTGTAGCCGGCACCGTCGGTGCCGGTCCCAAAAAGTCAGAAAAACAGCGCGGACAGGCCGGGATCGCCGATCCCGGCTACAGCGACGCGGTGATACATTTCACTCTCGCCGTTGCCGAAGAAAGCATTCAGCAGAAAGCCGTAGTGTACGATCGCGCCGGCGACGCGCACTACGATACGATCAGCGCGTTCATCAAGAGCATGCGCGGCTCCGATGAAAAGGGCGCGATGTACTGGCTCGCGAAAATGCTCCACGCCGGGGAAGACTTTCGGTTTATCGCGCGCCGTATCGTGATTTTCGCAAGCGAAGACGTCGGTTTGGCCGATCCCGAAGCTTTGCCACTGGCGATCGCGACCCAGCAAGCCGTGGAATTTGTCGGAATGCCGGAGGCGAAGATCCCGCTCGCGCACGCGACTGCCTACATGTGCCGCGCAAAGAAAAGCCGCGAAGCCTACGACGCGCTAAACGACGCGACGGAAACGATCGAAGCCGAACACACCAAACGCGTCCCGGAGAATCTCAAGAACAAACACTTCCCGGTTAATCCCGAACGCTGACGAGCGCAATGCGGGCAGGTTGGATCGAGCTCTCCGAGCTGACTGAAACGATCCAGACGCGCTCGGAGATCGCGTCCACTTAATCGGAGAGATTTTAACAGCCTTAACCTTCGAACGCAGTCGCGACCAACGTCGCGTTGTGGCCGCCGAAGCCGAACGAGTTATTGAGCGTGACTCTGACTTTTTTCTCGCGCGCTTTGTTCGGCGTGTAATCGAGGTCGCAGAGTTCGTCGGGATGTTCGAGATTGATTGTGGGCGGGATGACGCCGTCGCGAATTGCCATTGCGCAGGCCGCCATTTCCACCGCGCCCGCACCGCCGAGTAAGTGCCCGGTCATCGATTTCGTCGCGCTGATTGGAATTTTCTTCGCCAGCTCCTCGCCGAAAACCATCTTGATCGCCTTCGTCTCGGCAATGTCGCCAAGACCAGTCGATGTGGCGTGGGCGTTGATGTGGTCCACGTCACTCGGCGAAAGTTTCGCGTGATCGAGTGCCATCTTCATTGCGCGCGCGGCGCCTTCACCATCATCCGGCGGCGCAGTCATGTGATGGGCGTCAGCGGACAGTCCGTAACCAGAAATTTCACAATAAATCTTCGCACCACGCTTCCTGGCGTGCTCCAGCTCTTCCACAACGAGAACTCCGGCGCCCTCGCTCATCACGAAACCATCGCGATCCCGATCGAACGGACGCGACGCGCGTTCCGGTTCATCATTGCGGCGACTGAGCGCTCTCATCGCGGAGAATCCGGCGAGACCCAGCTCGACGATGGAAGCTTCGGAACCGCCAGCCAGAAAAATGTCGGCGTCGCCGAACTTGATCATTCGCCACGACTCGCCAATCGAATTGTTGGACGTCGCGCAAGCGGTGACAATGCAAAGGTTCGGGCCGCGCAAACCGAACTCCATCGAGATGACGCCGCTGGCCATGTTGCTAATCAGCATCGGGATGGTGAACGGTGAAGTACGGGCGGGGCCCTTATTCATCAAGATGGTGAACTGGTCCTCGAGTGTTTTCAGTCCGCCGATACCGCTGCTGATAATCGTGCCGAAGCGATCGCGATTAACTTTTTCGAGGTCAACGCCGCTATCCTGGACTGCCATCTTGGCCGCGCCCATCGCGAGCTGAACGAATCGATCCGTCCGGCGGATGTCTTTTGGATTTTTGAAGGCCGGCTTCGAATCGAAATTGCGAACTTCACCGGCGATCTTGCAATCGTATTGGCTGATATCGAACGCCGTGATCCGGCCGATACCGCTCTTGCCCTCCTTGAGCGCAGTCCAAAAGGTTTCCAAATCGTTGCCCACCGGCGAGACGACGCCCATGCCGGTGATTACGACTCTGCGATCGAGGTTCATTTAGTGATTTAACGACTTAGTGATTTAACGACTTAGTGATTTAGCGATTGGAATCATTAAATCGCTAATTCGCTAAATGCTAGCGCGTTCCCATGCCGACGCTTTGGACAGTCTGGAACAATTTGCCTTCGGTTTTGATCGAGGGCGCGATGATGATTTCGGTCTGTTGAAATTCGGCGATATCTTTGGCGCCGACGTTGCCCATGCAGGTCGTAATTGCGCCGACCAGATTCTGGCTGCCATCGTCGACTTCAGCCGGGCCAAAAAGAATTTGTTTCAAAGAACCGGTGGTGCCGACTTTGATTCGAGTGCCGCGCGGCAAATTTTGGTGCGGCGTGGCCATTCCCCAGTGGTACCCGCCACCAGGCGATTCGTGAGCGCGAGCGAAAGCGCTGCCAACCATGACCGCGTCCGCGCCCGAGGCGAGCGCTTTGCAAACATCGCCGCCTTTGCTCATTCCGCCGTCGGTGATGATCGGAACGTAACGCGAAGTTTTCTTGAAATAGGCATCGCGGGCCGCGGCGCAATCGACAGTGGCCGTCACTTGCGGGACTCCGAGGCCGAGAACACCGCGTGAAGTGCAGGCTGCTCCAGGACCGACGCCG
Source organism: Spartobacteria bacterium (assembly GCA_021324035.1). GTDB lineage: Bacteria > Verrucomicrobiota > Verrucomicrobiia > Chthoniobacterales > UBA10450 > AV40. Next base: position 4,219 of record JAJPJU010000249.1, read on the forward strand.
ACCAACACACCCGCCGGGCCGCATTCCATGATTTCCAGGGTAACGTCGTAGCCAACGGTGTTGCCGACGATCACCGGAATCCGCATGTCCTTGCAAAATTTTGTGAGATCCAACGATTTGTATTCGGTCGAAATGTGGCGCGCGGTCGAAACCGTGCTTTGGATGACGTAAACATCGGCGCCGGCTTCCTGCGCGATCGGACCAAATTCGGCGGCGCGTTGTGGAATCGAGCTGACCGCCGCGATTCCGCCCTCGTCCTTAATTTGTTTCACCCGGGCCGAAATCAAATCCGAATGGACCGGCTCCTGATAAATTCGCTGGAGAAGCGAAGTGATTTCCGACTTGTCGGTTTCGACGACTTTTTGAAGAACTTCCTGCGGGTTTTTGTAGCGGGTCTGCACGCCTTCGAGATTCAAAACCGCGATGCCGCCAAGCTTACTCATCGCGACCGCGAACTTCATATCGACCACGCCGTCCATCGCGCTGGCCAGGATTGGGATTTTCAACGCGAGCGGTTCGGCATTCTTGCGCGGAATCCGAAACGTGATGTCGACTTCGTTGGGGTTGATGGTAACCCGACCCGGCACCAGCGCGATCTCGTCAAAGCCGTAAGTGACGCGCGCTTTTCGATTTCGGCCAATCCACATTCCCATAATTAAATTTGCTCCATTCTAAATCTTTCGTTCAAACTGCCGCAACGCGGACAGCGTGGGAGTAGGGCCGCCGTTCGATCCTCAAACTCGAATGCGCAAATCACGCAACGCAACCGGTAGCGCAATGCGCGCCGCTCACGCCGGCGCCGGTTCC
>JAJPJU010000263.1 GCA_021324035.1 Spartobacteria bacterium
AGCCCCGTGATGAAGGCAGCTTTCGAACAAGTTTACGGTCCGCCTTATCTGGCCCGACTTCTTTTCGCGGAGATCGGATCGAGCCCGAAGGAAGATTTATTTCTACGAATCGACTACGACGGCTCCCTCACCGCGGATGGGCCAAGCGCGCAACCGCGCCAGCGTTTCGCAGTTCTTAGCGGGACCGATTCGTCCGCCGAGTTGATGGAAAAATTCCTGCAACAGAATCATGTGACGGACGCGGCGTTGCCGGATGCAATCGTTCTGGCCGCCAATGCCTGGAGCGTTGGGAGAATGTCGCTCGGAGAAGACGCGATCAAGGAAATCCCCGATCAGGGCGCGATCCGAAAACATTTGGACGAGCAGCTCGCTGAATCGGGAATCGAAGCGGCAGTGCTGGAGCGGGATAGCAAGAGCGCTATTCGCTACCGAACTTTGCCGGAAGAAGAACTGCGCTCGAACCTGCTAAAGTAACAATGTCTGAAGGGCAATCCGGCTTGGGCGGGGCGATGAAAAACATCGTGGTGTGGCTGGGTCTTGCCTTGATGATTGCGTCGTTCGTTTGGTGGCAATTGCTTTTGAGTCCGCGCCAGACCGCTTCTTACGGCCGAGCCAACGCGCCCGCTCCCTTCACCCTGGTGGTTTTGGATCCGGGGCACGGCGGACAAGATTCCGGCGCGATTTGCGGCGCGATTTACGAAAAGGATCTAACCCTGGACATTGCACAACGAGTCGACCACCTGCTCCAGGCGCAAGGATTGGCCACATTGATGACGCGGGTGGGGGACAGTTACGTTTCGCTTCAGGACCGCGCCGCGGTTACCAATCGCGCGCGAGATTGTATCTTCGTCAGCATTCATTTTAACGAGAGTAAGAAACCGGTCAGCGGCATTGAGACTTATTATGCCGAACATCAAACCGCGCCCGCGCCCCGGCTGGTTTCGTGGATTCCTTTTTTCCAGGGACCCGCCGCTGAATCGCCAACTCTGGCGAGTCAGAGTTTGGCTCGATTCATTCAAGAAGCCATGATTGCGCGGACCAAAGCGCCGGACCGCGGAACGAAGGCCGAGCAATTCTTTGTGATCGATCATGTCAGCGCGCCGGCTGTTTTGGTGGAGGGCGGATTTCTCAACAAGGAAGAGATCGCCAAGCTGGCGACCAACGATTACCGGGATCAGATGGCCGCGGCGATCAGCGAGGGTATTTTGCGTTATCGAGACGTCCTGAAAGAACGGCAATTGACGCTGGCGGTGAGCGAGCCTCATCCTGAATAGGTTAGAAGCTGCGGCGTCAAAGCAAGCAACCATATGAAACTTCGAATTGCGATCCTGGTGCTTCTCGTGCCGGCGGGAGCGCTTTTTGCCGACCCGGTAGTTGAAAGTGTGCAGCAGGCTTTGAAGGACGAGGGATTTTATTACGGGGATGTGACCGGTAACAAAGACGCCGACACGGGTGCGGCGATTCGGCGATATCAAATTCGCAACGGATTGCAGATTACCGGCGAACTGAATGACGAAACGCTCAAGTCGCTCGGAGTTGGAAAGTCCGGAGACCGGACAGCCGTGAAAGCCGCGCCAACGGAGGCGCCTCAGGCTACGGAACCGCCGGTGGCGAGAGCGCCGTTAAAGAAAGAACCCGAGCCTGAACCGGAAGAAGCCGATCAACCGACTAACCCGATGACTGGGCAACCGTTCCCCGAACCGCCACAGCAAAACCGGCGGCCGTCAAACGCCGAAGGATTCGTTCCTTCGTCAGCTCGCGAAAACTTTGTCGGAACGCCGTTCGAAGCCGCGCCTCCGGATGTTCAGCACAATGTGATGTTGTCGGCCCAAAACGTTTTGGCTCAGCGCGGACTTTATCACGGGGCGATCGACGGAGCGTTCGGGCCGGATTTCGAGTTCTCGTTGCGCGCGTACCAGGCGCGCGCGCACTTGCCGGTCACCGGACGGCTCGATTTGCCGACGTTGGCCGCGCTTGAGCTGCTGCCCCACGGAAACAGGCCCGTGTTCATCCCGCGTCATCGCTTGCCGCAACCACCCGTGCGCGGGGAGTGGATTCACGAGCGCTGAAATTTCCTCGCCCGAAAGTTGCCAATCACGCTGGGCGGTTCAGGATTTTTCCTGATCGAAATGTATCGCATAGAGCTCGGCGAAAACCGTGCCGACAAAAATCTGCGCTTCGATTCGAAGCGGGATGCGATTTTCGTCGTCCGATATCCAAACCGTTGCCCGTCGAAACTTTTTGTGGGGCTCCAATTCGAAATTCTTGCCAATACGTTTCACTTGAACGTCGAGTTTGATCGCATTGTACGATCCTGCGTGCACGGACACGTGTTCGCGACCCAGCACCGTGACAGTGGCCACGTAAGCTGAAGAGGCGGGGTAAACGACGATGCGATAGACCGCATGATCGTTCAGCGGCTGACTGCGCAGATAAAGCATCGCGCTGTGCAAGTCGAACAAGTTCGGAAAGTTGAACGGTTTCGGCTTGGTCTCTTTGGATCCGGTTTCAGTCCGGATTCGATTTACACCGGTGTCGGTAAAGCTCAGGTCAGTTGTAATTTTCTTTCGGCGATACGCTTCGACCTGTTTGCTCTCGACCGGCCGAAGCGTGTCGGCATTCGCCAGGCCGCGATAAGTGGCGTCGAGCTTCCAGAGGGCGCGCGCGAGTCCGGTCGTTCCTCCGGCCGCCTCCAGCTGGAATCGCTTTGCAGACACTTTGCTAAAGTGCATCTCGCCTTTGCCGGCGGTGAGTCCGGACCAGCCAAAGTGGTAGGTGGTCCGCACCGGTTTCGGTTCCGGAAAATTCCCGGGGGGATCGTTGGTCAACGACGATTCCCAGGATGGTGCCGCCGACAGCGTCTCAGCCAATGCAACCAACACCACGCCAGCCGTCAGAAGAAAATTAATTTGATCTTTCACCCCGTCTCCCTGGATCGGCAATTTAGTCCAACTTTTCTGCGGTACACAAAAAACACACGCGTGCTTCCCCCCGCGTGTGTTTTTGAAAGAGTTGAAATTAAGGCTTTTTAGGGGCGGCCGAAGCTGCTGCTGCCGGACTAATTGAAGGCAACGTCACGCTGCGGGGACGACCCGGCTTGTTGAGAGCCGCAATGACGTCGTTGGTGAAATCGACGCTATCGCGCGAATACATCAGCACCGGCACGC
>JAJPJU010000028.1 GCA_021324035.1 Spartobacteria bacterium
AAAGCGCAGCGTGCAATGAGCCATGCCGCCCTGGGCGAATGGGATCTGAAACGCAAGGTGTCCCTCGCTACGCAATCGCAGTTAATGCGGGAAGCGGCTGGAGCATTGCTTCGGCGTGACGCAACTAATCACCAGCGAACGGACTAGTTGGGCCCTGAAAGTTACTCAATCGGTTACTACTCTACCAATCTTACAGCCGGAAATGAGCGTTTGTGTTGGAGACCAATCCGGGCGATAGTAGAAGCCTTATTGGATTACTTTGTTTAACTTCACTGCGCGGTAGATCGTCAGGTGAGCGTCGCTCATTGGTGGTTTGAAACCCGATTCACGGGAACGGCTCTGTAGCTCCTTAGTTTTTTCCAAATTCAAACACAATGAAACTGTACGTAGGTAATCTCGCTTTCGAGACCACAGAGAACGATCTTCAAGATTTGTTCCAACAACACGGCACTGTCAGCCAGGTCAATCTAATGATGGACCGCATGACTGGTAAATCGCGCGGCTTCGCGTTCGTCACCATGGGTGACGCTACGCAAGGCAACGCCGCGATAAGCGCGCTCAATGGCCAGGACTTAAGTGGCCGCGCGTTGACCGTCAACGAAGCCAGGCCACGAGAAGAACGTGAGCGTCCTTATGGCGCGAAGCGTTCTTTCGCGGGCAATCGCCGGTAAATCCCGAGTTAATTGCGCAGCCGGCTCCGAAAGCATTCGGGGCCGGCTGTTACCCGGACATTTTCATCTGATGAATTCTGAGAAGGCGATCGCGATCGAAGGGACGATCATGCACGTGCTCCCGGGAACGATGTTTCGGGTCGCGCTGGCCAATGATCATTTGGTTCTCGCGCATATTTCCGGGAAAATGCGCAAACGTTTTATTCGCCTTACGATCGGAGATCGGGTAAAGATGGAAATGTCTCCCTACGACACCGCGAAAGCGCGGATTGTTTACCGCCTCTGATCTGACCAATGGCAACGCGATTTATATTTGAACCACCTCGACGTCCGAAAGCCAACGCTGGTCCAACGATGAAGAGCCTGCTCGTTCGTTGTCCCGCAACTTCAAAGCTGACCAACACGGGACAGACCGTCGAAGAGAAAAGCTGGCCAGTTACCAAAGTGAAAACGCAGAAGCTTGCCTGTACGCATTGCGGCCAGGTTCATAGCTGGAACAAAAAAGACGTTATTCTCGCTCGACCACTTCAATAAAACGCTCCCTTTAGAGATTTTTTCCTTGTTTTTTCGAATCCCCACCGACCGAATCAACTGGACGACCAGTTCATTCCTGATCGGTACATTTATTCTCACCGTGACCGCGGTGCCGCTCTACCTGTGGTACTTCGGATTTGACTGGTTTCATTTCGCGGTTGCCGCAGCTCTTCTGACCGCAACCGGCTTCAGCATTACTCTTGGGTATCATCGGTTCTTCGCCCATATGACTTTTCGGGCGAAGCTGCCCGTACGCTTGTTCGTATTAATTTTCGGCGCGGCCGCGTTTGAAAATTCAGTTTTGATGTGGGCGAGCGATCATCGCCGGCATCATAAACATGTCGATCATGACGATGACCCCTACAATATCAGCAAAGGCTTCTTTCACGCGCACATCGGCTGGCTCTTGTTCAAACTCTGGCCGGAGCCGCCTTACGATAACGTACCTGATCTGAGGAAGGATCCGTTGGTGATGTGGCAACATCGGCATGTTCATCTCATTGCGGCGCTGGTCAGTTTTGTCCTCCCAACGCTTCTGGGCGCATGGTGGAACGGATGGGTCGGCGCGCTCGGAGGTTTCCTCATCGGCGGAGTGGCCAAGATCGTATTACTCCAACACTGCACCTTCTTCATTAATTCGGCCTGTCACACGATCGGTCGCCAACCCTATTCAAAAAAATGCAGCGCGCGCGATTCTCTGGTGATGGCGGTGCTAACTTTTGGCGAGGGCTATCACAATTATCACCACGAATTTCAGCACGACTATCGGAACGGCGTCCAGCCATGGCAATGGGACCCGACGAAATGGTTGATTTGGACTCTGTCAAAGCTGGGACTGACCAGTGATCTGCGTCGAGTGGCAAAGGAAACAATTCGCTCGCGAATGGCCGAACAAAATCAAAGCCAAAGCCTCTCTCAGTCGGTTTAGATAATCGATCTGGATTTCGAACGTAGTTCAAAATTCAACAAAAGGAGGGATGCCAATGGCAGCCTCATCCAGATTCCCGCGCAGGACTCTGCTTATCCGTAACCCGAAGAGTTGGCTCGTCCTTTCAATTGCCAGCTTGCTAACGAGCTCGGTGTTTTTAAATCTAAAGAGCCGGAGCCTCGTTGGAACAACTAACAGGAGCCGGAAGATTTTCCGGAGCCTACGGGGCTCGAACCCGCAACCTCCGCCGTGACAGGGCGGCGCTCTAACCAATTGAGCTAAGGCTCCCTCGGGGAAGCGCATTTTAGTGGCGCCTGGGGCATGCTGCAACTGGTTGCGCTTCTTCTTTAGCCGTCGGCGGTCAGAGGTCGGAGGTCAGCGGTCGGTGCGCGGAATTGAACGCTGCGCCATCAGCCGGCTTTGGGTTCGCAACTCCGCCGCCGCGGCCCCGGTTGAACATTCTGGGCTGCTGCGGCGTCGAAGATTGCGAAAGGTTTCGCGACCTGGGATTGCGAAGATTTGACGAGAAAGTTATAATCGTCGGACATTGGGGAGTGGACGGGGATTTACGATGAGTGAGGAACGCAGCAAAGATTTCGAAAGTTTCGACGAACCGGCGTCGAATCTTCCATTGCTTGATAAACTCGACCGGGTCATCGCTTCGCTTCCACCGGGAGATCCGCTGCGTCGTGATCTGCTCGAATTGCGTCCGCAGGTGTTCGATCAATCGCAGATGATCGGCGAAGCGCGGCAGATGATCGAAAAGCTCGAAGAGGTGATTAAAAAAGTCACGTCGCCCGCCAACCGCATTGGCACATTCCTGGGAGCGAGCTCGAAAGATTCCGCGCATATTGTCGTCGGCGGGGCCGACTATTACTGCAACGTCGATCCACGGATTCCGCTGGCGAAGTTGAAGAAGGGAACGCGCGTTTTGGTGAACGAAGCGTTCGTGATCGTCGGCGATCTTGGTTTTGAAGCAGCCGGTCCGGTGACAAAAGTCACGGAAGTGATTGGAAAAGACCGGTTGCGAGTCGGTTCCGAGCACGGCACCCAATCGATGGTCCTGCAACGCTCGGCCGATCTCGCTGGCTCGACGTTGAAATCGGGTGACGAGGTGCGCGTCGATTCGAATTACCGGATGGCGCTCGAATTGTTATCGAGCACGAAATCACAGGAGCATTATCTCGATGAAGTGCCGGAGCTGCCGTGGGAAAAAGTTGGCGGCCAGGAAGAAGCCCTTCAGGCGATCAAGGACGCGATCGAGCTGCCGTTGTTGCACGTCGAGTTGTTCAAAAAATTTCAGCATGCGACTCCGAAAGGATTTCTTCTCTATGGTCCTCCGGGCTGCGGCAAAACGTTGATCGGCAAGGCGACGGCTTACAATCTGACCCAGCAACTTCGGGAGAAAACCGGCGCCGAGATGAAGGAATACTTCATGCACGTGAAAGGTCCGGAGATCCTGAACATGTGGGTGGGCGAATCGGAACGCATGGTCCGTGAAATCTTCGCGACCGCCCGCGAAAAGCGCCGCGAAGGTTACATGCCGTTCCTGTTCATTGACGAAGCGGAATCAATTCTTGGAACCCGCCGCGCGTCTCGTTATTCGAACATTCTGTCGACTCTGGTGCCGATGTTCTGTTCGGAGATGGACGGCATTGATTCCTTGAACGACGTCGTGATCATTCTCGCGTCGAATCGCGCTGATCTGATCGACCCCGCGATTTTGCGTCCAGGCCGGATCGATCGGAAAATCAAGGTGAACCGGCCGAACAAGGATGGCGCACGGGACATTTACCGGATCTATCTTACGCCCGACCTGCCTTATGACGGCGTGCTCGCCAAGGAATCCGCCCACATCGGCGAAGCGATCGACAAATTGATCGAGCGGTTTGTGGATTGGCAATTTGCCCGGCGGGACCAAAACAAGTTCCTCGAAGTGACCCTCCGCAGCGGTCGCAAGGAAATTTTGTATCGCAGCGATCTCATTAGCGGGGCAATCATCGCTTCGATTGTGGAGCGCGCGAAAGCAATGGCGATCAAGCGCGCGATTGCAACAAACCAGGAGGAGGGGATTCGCGAAATGGATTTGCAGCTCGCGTTCGACGCGGAGTACGAAGAGAACGATATCTTTCCCACGACCGATATCACCGAGGATTGGTTGAAGTTGATCGATTACGATCCGGAGAATGTAGTCAAGATTTCGCCGGTGAGACCGATCCGGGAATCGGCCGCTCAAGCATCTTCCGGGATCATTTAACGCCGGACTGGGCATGAACCGCGTCTTTGGTCTCGAGACGGAATACGGCATCACCGTCAACGGAGCGGAAACGGTCGATGTGGTGGCGGAGTCGATCGAGCTGGTGCGGCACTACACCGATCACGGCGCCCACATGAAATGGGATTACGACCTCGAGGATCCACATCTCGACGCTCGCGGATTTCGCGCCAAGGCGCTGATGCAGGACACCGACGAATCTGCTTACTACGAAATTGATAAAAACCGTCCGCTCAGTTTCGAGGAAATCAAAAGCGATCTCGTTCTTTCAAACGGCGCCCGTTTTTACAACGATCACGCGCATCCTGAGTATTCGACGCCGGAATGTACGACGATTCGGCAAATCGTTACCCAGGACAAAGCCGGCGAACGAATTTTGGCCGAGTGCGCGCGCCGCAGAAATTTCAAGCTGCCAGAGGGCCAGCAGGTTCGTCTCTACAAGAACAATACGGATTTCTTTTGTCACAGTTACGGCTGCCACGATAACTATTTGATGAAGCGCGAAGTCCCCTGGGACCAGATCGTGAGCGGGATTCTGCCGTTTCTGATTACTCGGCAAATCTTCGCCGGGGCAGGCAAAATGGGAATCGAAGCGGAGGGCGCTACCGGGCAGCCGGGAGTCTATCAAATTTCCCAGCGGGCAGATTTTTTCAGTGTCGTCGTGAGCATCGACACGATGAACCGCCGCCCATTGATAAACACGAGGGACGAGCCGCACGTGGACGCTACCCGGTATCGCCGTTTCCATGTCATTCTGGGCGATTCGAACATGAGCGAGTGGGCCACGGCGCTCAAAATTGGAACGACTGCCCTTGTGCTCGATTTGATCGAACGCGGTCAGGCGCCGCTGCTGGAGATCGCGCAACCGATAGACGCCAATAAATCGATCAGCCGCGATCAGAATTACGATTGGATCATCGAGTTGAAGGACGGTCGTAAGATTTCGGCCATCGAAGTGCAGCGGCTTTATCTGCGCGCGGCAGCGAAAATTGAACCAAACGGTCCCGATGAAGATCGGCAATGGATTCTGCAGGAGTGGGAAAACGTTCTCAACGATCTCGAACGTGATGTGATGACGGCACGCGACCGGGTTGATTGGGCGGCCAAGAAGTTTTTGCTTAACGCGTTGCAGGAAGAGGAAAAACTCTCCTGGAGCGATCCATGGCTTCAATCAATCGACCTCGAATATCACAACGTCGACCTCGAATCGGGTCTGTATTACGAGCTCGCGCGCCAGGGATCGATCCGGCGTTTGGTAAAAGAGGAAGAAATCAAGACCGCGATCTTTACGCCTCCGGAAACTACCCGCGCATTTTTCCGCGGACGCTCAGTGGCGCGATTCAACGATCAAATCGCATCAATTCAATGGGACGAACTGGTGTTTGCTAATGGCGCGCTGTCGCGCCGGGTAGGTTTGCCCGAAGCGTTTGCCGATGCGCGACTCGAAGCGCTTAATCAAGCCGCCCGCAACGGTAAAGATTTCTCAGAATTCATGCGTGCTGTCAGCGCGGTGGATTGATTACATTGAACCAATGCTTCAACGCATTGGTCGAATCCTCTTTTCGCTCGCGATAGTTGGAATCGGCATAGAGACATTGCTCTGCGCCTCCGGCCATAAGGTTGTCCCGGTAATCCCGTGGATGCCGGCGATCCCGATTTTGGTTTACCCAGCCGGAATAATCTTTCTGTTGTGTGGCGCGGGTCTTTTTTTTCAAAACAGCCGTGCTGTATCCGCGATCACACTCGGTGTTCTGATGATACTCGCAGGCTTCGCCTTCGACGTGCCACGGCAGTTTGACATCATGAGCGCGCCATGGAGGACGAATGTACTCGAACCAATCGTAATTGGTTGCCTGGCTTGGCTTGGATTTGCATGCATTCCAGGATGGCTTCACCGAACGAGCCGGTATCTCATTGCATTCGCCCTCATCGTTTTTGGCGTCGGTCATTTTCAAATTCTCACAATGATCGCCGGCATGGTGCCCGGCTGGATTCCGTGGCACTGGTTCTGGACGGTCTTCTTCGGCGTTGCCTTCGTGGCCGCTGGCTTGAGCTTCGCTACTGGATTTTGGCAAACGTGGGCGGCGTTTGCTTCGGGGCTGATGTTTGCCGTCTGGACATTAACGATCCATTTGCCGGCTCTCATTGCAAAGCAGGTGCCGGACAATTGGTCGGACGTCTTCATTGTCGTTGCGCTTTGCGGCGGCTTCTGGGCGCTTGTTGGGAATGCAAAAGATTCGAGCTCTGAAACGCGCTTGAAGGAAAATTAAAAATCAGCTCGCTTACCCTGGGCCCGCTTGCTTTCGTTAGAGCGATTACGGAGCGTTCAATGAAAACCCAAATTCGTTTTGCAATCTATGCCCTCGTGCTTCCGCTGTGTTTGATCGCGAGCCTTTATGCCGGCGACGGTTTTGAGACGGTCCGGTGCGGAGCTGACATTCCAAAAGCTCTGATCGGCCGCAAGACGGCGAACGAGCCGGTGGTGAAGATTGAAGCGCGACACAAGGACATAGGACTTAAGGATCTGGGCGCGGACATTATCTCAGACGATGAGCGTTTAAACTTAATCTTTTGGCAAATCTGTGGAGACGAATATGCCGTCCTCGAAGAGGGGGACGTCGTCAAAGACGCTCTGAAGTTTCCGAAACATTCCAAGGATTCGCCGCAATTCGACGGTCAATGTCAATTAAACGGCAAGGATCTGCCCTATTACGCCGTGGGCGTGCTCAAAAATGAAGAAGGCGCGACAATGTTGCCGGCTGTCGCGGCGTGGATGATTGACGAAAAAAAGAAAAAATTCGTCCCCCTCCAGACCGAGGGGCTTCGGTGTTCCCGCGATGGAATAACTACCGCCGACGGCGGGAAATGATGTTTGATGTTCGAGGTGTGATGTTTGAGGTAGGGGCGATTGTCCTTAATCGCCGGTGGCGGTTCGGTGAACCGCCGTTACCTATGACCAGGCGATGAGGCGCAGCTCGTGGGCTTGCATCATGTGCGGATGGGTGGGAACGACGCGGACGCTGAACCCGTAGGCGCCGCTTTCGGATGCGGGAACCGATCCCTGGTAAACGTAACTGCCGTCACCGTTACGTCCGCTCGGGTTCAAAATGGTGACTGAGGGATTTTTGACTCCGCCATTCTCGACCTCGCCGTGATAAGCCTCAACTCGGACGTGGCTTGGATCGACGTCGCCGAGATTTACATGGGCGCTGACCTGAAGCGATTCGCCAACCAAAATGTTTTGCCGGTCCTTGTTGTCGACTTGGACGTCGTAGATTCGGACTTGCGGCCAAACTTTCCGCATGTGCGATTTCCACTGGCTCAGGTGCGTCGCCGGTTCGCAACCGTTCTGGGAAAAATTTCCATGCGATTGCGCGGCCGGAATGTAAAGGCGTTCGGTGTACTCCTTGACCATCCGGTGGGTGTTGAAAATGGGGGTGACGGTGCGCATTGATTCGCGCATCAGTTGCAGCCAGGCGAGCGGCAGCTTGCCATCCGGCTTCGCGTAATAAAGCGGGATGATTTGATTCTCGAGCAATTGGTAGAGGCTGTTGGAATCCACTTCGCTTTGAAATTCGACCGTGCCGTCGTTGATTTCAGGCGCGATCGCCCAGCCATTATTGCCGTTAAACGCTTCGAGCCACCATCCGTCGAGCACGCTGAGATTGATTCCACCGTTTGGGCAACATTTCATTCCGCTGGTCCCGCTCGCTTCCATCGGACGCAGTGGCGTGTTCAGCCAAAGATCGACTCCCTGGACCAATCGGCGCGCGATGTAGCTGTCGTAATCCTCGAGGAAAACGATGCGATTCTCGAATCCGGCTTCGCAACTGAATTTGTAAACCTGCTGGATCAACGCGCGCCCGCCTTCGTCGCGCGGATGTGCCTTTCCTGCGAAGATGAATTGCACCGGGCGGGTGGTGTCGTTGAGCAAGCGTTTCAGTCGTTCCTTGTCGCTAAATAAAAGAGCGCCGCGTTTGTAAGTCGCAAAACGTCGTGCAAAACCAATCGTCAAAACTTCCGGATCAAGAATGCGGTTCACATTACGTATCGCTTCCGGCGAATCGCCAATCCGCTGGCGCCGTACCCTGACTCGTTCACGGACAAAATCGACGAGACGCCGCTTCAATTGTTGATGCGTTTCCCAGATTTGGCCGTCGGGAATATCCATGACCCGCCGCCAGAAATCCGGCTCAGTGATGTGCTCTTCCCATTCGCCGAGATATTTTCGGAACAGCGCGGAAAACTCCGGCGCCATCCAGGTTTTTGTGTGAATGCCGTTGGTGACGTGGGTAATTGGAACTTCGTGAACGGGCACGCCGCTCCAAACATCCTTCCAGAGCGAGCGGCTGACGTCCCCGTGCAATTTGCTAACGCCGTTTGAGTGACGGCTCATCCGCAACGCGAGGATCGTCATGCTGAACGGATCTGACCGGTCGACCCGGGTTTGGCCGAACGAGAAGAGCTCGTCGAATGGCAGTCCGATTTCCTTCGCGAAATCGCCAAAATATCTGCGCATCATATCTTTCGGAAACGAATCGTTTCCGGCCGGCACCGGCGTGTGAGTCGTGAAAACGTTGGCCGAAGCCACGATTTGAAGCGCGGAATAGAAATCGAGTTTCTTGTCGGCGACGCGTCGTCGGATCCGTTCGAGCGCGAGAAAGGCCGAATGGCCCTCGTTCATGTGAAAAACATCCGGTTCGATTCCGAGGGCGTTTAAGGTTCGAACTCCGCCAATGCCCAGCATGATCTCCTGGCGCATTCTCATTTCCTGATCGCCGCCGTAGAGCTCGGCAGTAATCAATCGGTCTTCGGCATTGTTTTCGGAGATGTCGGTGTCGAGCAGGAACAGATTGATGCGGCCGACGTTGAGTTGCCAAATTTTTGCGAACTCGTCGCGATCAAGAATGCGCACCGATACGAGAAGGTTCGCGCCGTCGCGTTGCACTTCCCGGATGGGCAGGTGATGAAAGTTTTGATTGAGACTGACCGCCTGTTGCGCGCCTTCCTTGTCGATCTCCTGCCGAAAATAACCGTGGCGATAAAGCAGGCCGACGGCGACAAAGTTTAAATCAAGATCGCTCGCCGATTTACAATGGTCTCCTGCCAAAATGCCGAGACCGCCGGAATAATTCGGGATCGATTCGTGAAATCCAAACTCCGCAGAAAAATAGGCGATCGGTCGCTTGATTGTCGCTGCGGGTCCGGTCTTCCCATAAGTGTCCTGCCGGGCGAGATAATTTTTGAATGCATCGTGGACTTGTTTGAGCTCGCGCAAAAACGTCTTGTCCTGGGCGAGTTCTTCGAGACGCGCCTGGCGCGACAACTGGAGCATCCGGACCGGGTTGTGATTCGTGCGGTCCCAAAGATCGTGATCAAGATGGCGAAAGAGTCGACGCGCGGCCGGCTCCCAGGTCCACCAAAGATTAAAGGTGATTTCTCGCAGTGGCTCAAGCGCCGCGGGCAAAGTCGGGATTACGTTATAAATCTGGAACGTGGGCATGAGCTGGAGCGAAGTGGAAGTTGGCGAAAAATCGGCGGGTCGGCAAGTTTCTACAGTGTAGGTGCATAACGCGCGCCAGATGTCGGCGCATCTTGGGCTTTGGTCGTAGCGAGTCGCTTATGATGGAGAGAGCGGCCGGCGACGCGGCGACAGATAAAGCCCGACCACGAACCCGGTTACCAATCCGCACAAATGCGCCGATGTGCTGACTTGGGGTGTTGAAAGATCGAATGCGAACTGGATGACAATAATCATCAAGATGTTCAGCAGGCGTTGTTTGGCCTGCCACATGTGGCGATGCCGAACCAGAAATCCGGCCCACGCGCCCACGATTCCCATTACACTACCCGACGCGCCGACCAATTCCGCCGGCTGCACGATTTTTACAAGTGTCAGCGCGATCACGCCGCCAGTAGATCCAATTCCGGAAATTAAATACGCGGCTGCGAATCGGAACGGCCCAATGATTCTTTCGAGCGGCGGACCGAGCACATAAAGAGCGAAGAGATTGAAAGCGAGGTGAAGCAGGTTGTAGTGCAGGAATAGCGCGGTGAAGAGTCGCCAAAATTCGCCTTTGCCAATGACCGCAGAGAAATCGAGCGCTCCCAAACGATGCAAGGTCAACGGATTCGCCAATGCTCCCCGCCAGAGTTCCAGACAAAACACTGCAACGTTGAGAATAATCAGCCCGAAAACGGCCGGCGCGTTACGCAGGCGCTGGGGCTCATCCTGATAAGCAACGCGTTGAACCTCCCGAGTCGATCCGTGACGCGCTTCGAGCGTGCGAAAAAACTGAAGTTGTTCGCGCGATTGCGCACTCGGGTGGAGATACTGAAGCGCGGTGGCGATTCGTATCGCAGCTGCGTAGCGGCCCTGCGCCGCCAGCTGCGAAGCTTTTCGCAAACCGACTGCCGGAACGAACAGCAGAAGAAACCAGGCGCCGCCTCCAACATAACCGGCCATTGCTGGACGCAGCCACCACCCGACACCCGTAATAACAAGGACAATAATCGCGGCCACCCGCCAGCCGCGGAAAACTCCGCCCGGCTTCCAGGCCCGCGCCAAAACGAGCAGTGGGGAAATCAGTGCAACAAATAAAAGGATGTGGTTGAGATCCACGGTGTCGATCCAGTCGAGGCGATTGGCGGTGAGAGTTGAACGTTAAGGAGTGAGCGTTGAGAGTCGTAGCCAACGTTCAACGTCCAGTCGTTAACGTCCAACACTCAATTCAAAAAATGAAGATCACGGTTACGGATTATCTTGAAGTCGTTTCATCCTGGTGTTTTTGGTCGGAGCCAACTTGGGCTGAGCTCAAAAAGCGCTACGCGGACAGGGTTGAGTTTCAGTGGAAGATCGCCCTGATGGATCCGATTGGTTTGCCAGCGTCGCGCGAACAGGAGCAATGGTTTTATCGTCGCAGCGGAATCTTGATGCGATCGCCATTCATGCTGAATACCGATTGGTACGACGCGAGTTTGAAGGAATGGATGCCGCCAAATGCAGTCGCGGAGGCGGCGAAAGATTTTGGCATCACCGATGATCGGGTCCGGCTGGCTCTGAGCCACGCAGCGTTGCGCGAAGGAAAGAAAGTCGCCGATTGGAACGTTTGCGCGGAAATTGGCGCAACCGCAGGCAAGCTCGACAAAGGGAAATTGCTGCAAGCGGCCCAATCGCCGGCTGTGGAAAGGCGGATGCGAGAATCGACCGCCGAATTTCACGCCATGCAGATCACCCAGCGGCCGACGTTTGTGGTCGATACCGAAATCGGTGATCGCGCGATTTTTTCGGGCATCGTGAAAATCGAACCAATCGCGGCGACGATCGACAGCATGATCGACGATGCGATTGGCTACGCCGCGCATAAGGCGCACTTTGGTGACCCGCCGGCGAACTAAACGCCAATTGAGGAATCGAAATCGCCTTTACGCGTCGTTCGTCTCGAATCGTTGGTTGCAGCGTGACTTCGTCGGCATTTGTCCTGCTTCAAAATCGGTCCAAATAGGCGAGATTCGCCTTGCCAGCATCCAAATGTTGCTTACATCTTCCCTTCGGCTCGCGATATATGGCGCGGGCCCTTTGTTGCGGTTCTCGCAGCCTCGGCAAAGCAGAGTGCATCGGCATTTGCAAAGTGAGTGACGATGAATTGCGAAAGAACAAACACCCGCGAAACGGCGCACTCCCGTCCCGCAGGCCAGGAGACTAGAGTAATCTGCAACCACAATTTCGTGTAAACGGCCGCATTCGCGCTCGCGAAGTCCGGGTCATTTTAGGGGCAAGCGGCCAGCAGCTCGGCGTGATGAAATTGTCGGACGCCTTGCGCGAAGCGCAGGGCCGCGGACTCGATCTGGTCGAGGTCGCCCCGAATGCAAATCCACCGGTTTGCAAAATCGTTTCGCTTGGAAAATTCCGTTACGATCTTTCCAAGCAGGACAAAGACAAGAAGCCGAGCGGGGCCAAACTGAAAGAGATCAAGTTCCGGGTAAACATCGACGATCACGATTACCTGACCAAGGTCCGGCACGGTGAAGAATTTCTCGACCGCGGCAATAAAGTCCGGGTTCAGCTTCAATTTCGCGGCCGCGAAATGGCACACCAGGAATTTGGAATGCAGCTGATGTACAAAGTCCGCGACGATCTTTCCGGAATGTCGCAGGTGGAAATGGAACCGAAGATTACCGGCCGCAATATCACCATGACTTTGACGCCATTGCCGGCCAACCGCCGCAAACGGCGCTTTCTGCCGACCGCCAAAGAGAAAGCGGAAGAAGAAGCCGCTGCCAAATCCGCCAACGGCCAGTAATTCGTTAGCTGGCTACTTTTTCGGCGGAGCGGCCACCGGGGTTCCCTGCGGGACCGCATTTTGGGACAGGATCTTTTGCAGACGCGCTTTGCGATCGACCGCTTCTTTATTCTTGCCGTTGATCTTTAGAGCGGCGTCGTTTTCGGTCATCGAGTTCTGAATATCGCCGCGCGTCTCATAGATATAAGCGCGGAAATTGTGATACCTGATCTCGCCAGGGTTCAGTTTGCTGGCTTCGGCGTAGTCGGCCAGCGCTTTGTCATAGTCGCTGATTTTCATCTCGATTGCCGCGCGTTGCTCAAACGCCCGCGGATCGGGTTTAATCTTAATCGCCTCCGCCAGGTCGTTCATCGCGTCCTGAAACCGGTTTTCGTTTGCATATGCGAAGGCGCGTTGTTGATAGGCCAAGGCCAGGCTGGCCGTGAATTTGCGATCTTTTTCCGAGGCCTTGCGGAAACCTTCGATGGCTTTGTCCCAATTCTGGTCTTTGGCAGCTTGCGAAGCTTCTCGCGCAATCTTGGCCGCTTCCGGATTACCTTCCTGCTGAGCGGCGGACGCAATTGAAACTCCCAATGCGAGTGTGAGGCAGAGTGCGAACGGTGTTTTCATGGTTAACGAGGTTGACGATTAGATTGACCAAACAATTCAAGATTTGCGAACACAATTCTTGCCGCAACCGATTGCTTTTTCAGGTCTGTTCCGGGGTCGGCGCCTGCTCGATATCGACCTTCGACTCCGGCTCGGAAACCTGCTGCGTCGGGCCGGGCTCATCCACTCGCGTAATGCGCAGGGCGCGTCCGGTTTGTTCGTCGATCTGAATCAGCGCGCCATGCAGCCGGACCTCGCCGGCAGCTACTGGAAATGAAGCCGGCAAGTTGGACACGAACCGCCTCATAATCGGTTCGACTGCGCGGCCAAGGATCGAATTCATCGGTCCGCACATTCCGGCATCACAAAGAAACGCCGTGCCGCCGGGAAGAATTTGCTCGTCAGCGGTTTGGACATGGGTGTGGGTTCCGAGCACCGCCGAAACTTTGCCGTCGAGAAAACGACCCATCGCAATTTTCTCGCTCGTCGTCTCGCCATGCACATCAACCAGGATGTTTGGCGTTTCCTCCCGCATCTTGGCGACCGTTGTCTCCATCGCGAGAAATGGATTGTCCAAAATCGGCTGCATGAAAGTCCGGCATTGCACGTTAATGACTCCGATTTTGCCCTTGGCGGTCTCTAAAACAATGGAGCCGTTCCCCGGTGCTCCGGCCGGATAATTGACGGGCCGCAAAAGACGCGGCTCGGTATCGATGAAGCTCAAAATATCTTTCTGATCCCAGACGTGGTCTCCTGTAGTCACAACTGCGACGCCCGCCCGCAACAGGTCGATCGTGATCTTGGAAGTAATGCCTCGACCACCGGCGGCGTTCTCACCGTTTACCACAATGAAATCGATCGCGTGCTGCTCTTTCAATTCGGGGAGCCGGGCGACGACCGCATTGCGGCCGGGCTCGCCGACGACGTCTCCCAGAAAAAGTACCGTTAGCATCAAACAAGATCGTATTGGATGGGTCTAAAACGTCTATGGCAAATAAACGATATCCGAATTTCCGAGGGCGAACCGCCCTTCAAATTCGAAATCCGAACATCGAACCCGAAACAAATCCGAATAAGTAAATTCAAAATGCCTCAAACCGCGTCACGTGTTCGTTTTTCCGGAATTCGGATTTCGAATTTCGAG
>JAJPJU010000317.1 GCA_021324035.1 Spartobacteria bacterium
AGTGATTTAGCGATTTATTCGCTCGAAGGCGGGGTTGTCGCCGATTCGAATTCGTTAAATCGCTAACTCGTTAAATCGCTAAATGACTTACGGCAG
This sequence comes from Spartobacteria bacterium, assembly GCA_021324035.1. Lineage (GTDB taxonomy): Bacteria > Verrucomicrobiota > Verrucomicrobiia > Chthoniobacterales > UBA10450 > AV40. The sequence goes on from JAJPJU010000317.1 coordinate 97, forward strand.
ATGCAAGACCCGCCGGACAGGCGGCGTCAACGTTCCCGTAACTCGTTGCGAATAATTCTTTTGCACCCGGGCGATCGATTCAGCGACTTCGACCGTGTAAACGCCATCAATCGGGCCGCAATAGTAGCCGAGCCGTTTCAAATCACGTTGCAGCGCAGCCACATAGGCCGGGTGATTCACCAACTCGCGGCCGGACATGGGATAATACGCCACTCGCGAAGTGAATCGCGGCGCGAAATCGGTGTCGTAAACCGTGGTCCGGCTTTGGTGGAGAAAATCCAGATCGTCGCGCGGCGCCAAAACATCGGAGTGATGAAAAAGCGGCGTGTAGGGCGGATCGTAAATAAAGGTCTCGAAGAATTGGGCGCTGGCGGTTCTCAGTCCGATGAACAGCAGGATCAGAATAATCTTTTTCATAGTTAGTGGGCCTTTATCGGTTCCCTTCCAAATGGAAGATCGGGCGGCGGCAATTGCTTGTCGAGTTGCTTCTCCTCGATTCCAGTCGTCGGACAATCCGGACAATAACCTTGATCGATTTCCGGACCGAAGTGCGTTTGGTCCTCGGCTTTTTCGCGGAACCGCATCAGATCGAGTTTCGTGAGCGTCACTTCGGGACACAACATAACAATGAGCTCACTCCGCGTCCGGGTGTAGCTCGTGCTCCGAAAAGCGGCGCCGAGATACGGAATTTTGTCCAGCACCGGAATTCCGCTGAAACTCTTTTGCTTGTTGTCCTGAATCAATCCGCCCAGGACAATCGTCGAACCGTTCGCCGCCGAAACATTGGTGCGAATGTAGCGCGTCGCGATGGTGGGAACAGTATTGCCCCCGATATTCACGCTGCCCCCGGCCACCAGGCTGTCGATCTTTTGCAAAATATCGAGCGACACTTCCTTGTCGGAATTGATCAACGGCACGACTTCGAGTTGGAGCGCAACTTTTTTGTATTCAATATTCGATGCTACGGCTGCGGTGCTGCCGGCGACGGTTGTCGGCTGCACATTCGTCAAGGTATTGACCGGAATCGGGACTTCCTGGCCCGACGCGATGATCGCTTTCTTGTTGTTGCTGGTGAAAACCATTGGCCGCGAGATCACCTTGAATTTTCCGGTCTGCTCAAGTGCATGCACGATTGTCGCCAGATAATTGCCGGCGGCGATATAGACGTTAGTCCCACCCGCCACCTGTTGGAGGGCCTGGCCAAAATTAACCAAACCAGCCGGGTCCAGGACCGAGCCGATCACTGGTGTTGCACCCCCAACGGGAGACGATGCCGCGCTTGGCTGCGGAATCGGGGCGCCGGTATTTCGTGAAATCCCGACGACGTGCTGATCGTACTTGGCGAACCAATCCACACCAAGCTCCTCGTCGTTGCTCAAGGTCAGCTCGCCGATGACGGTGCTAAGCGCGACTTGCGGCGCTCTCACGTCCATCTCGTCCAAAACCTTTTGCACCTTCACCACCACCTCCTGGTTTCCAAGAGTGATGATCGTGTTCGCGCGTTGATCGGCGATGATCTTGGCGTTGCCGACCGTTACCGATTTCGGCGTCGTATCGACCGGCTGGGTCTGCAGTTCTTCCGAAACGTTCAGCGTACTCTCGCCGCCACCGCCGCCATAGCTTCCGCCCGTTGTCGTCGAACTCGCCAGCGCTCCGCCGGCTGCGGCGGTAGTGGTCGTGCGTCGCTGGTTTGGCGGACTCTGCCCCGGCACACCGCCCGTGCCCTGGTCGGGTCCGCCGCCACCACCGGTCTGCCCTGGCTCGGTCAAAGCCTGCACGATGACCGGCAGAACGTCGGCCGCCGAAATGTATTTCAGCGGGCGCGTCACCGGTTTGGCAAATTCGACATTCGCATCGAACTCGGAAATCAGTTTGCGAACAAACGGCATGTTGACCGGTCGAGTGATGACGTGGATCCGGTTGGTCCGAACGTCTGCCTCCAGTTTGATTTTTCCAACGATGACCGACTCTTCGGTGAGTGCGGTCAATCCCGCCAGTTCGCCCGGTTCGGCATTTGCCGGCGGTACCGGCGCATTTGGATTTGCCACCCCGCGCACACCCGGCCGATATCCCGGCTGTCCCGGCACCCCCCCTTGACCAGTCTTATTGGTGTCGGTCTTTTCGAAAACGTCTTTGAGCATGTCGACGACTTTGCTCGCGTCGGCTCGCTCCAGTTTGATGAACTCACTCACCACTTCGGCCGGCGGCTGGTCGACCTGGTCGATGATTTTCGCCAGGGTCCGGATCACGCTGGAATTTTCGGTCACCAAAATCGCGCCGGCTTTCGGCAGCGATAGAAATGATGTGTAGGGCTGCGGCGGCGAAAGATACTGGCCGAGGGCCTGAAGCAATTCCTGCGGATCCGCGTAACGAAGCTTGAACAGATAACTGATGACGTGATCTCCTTCGGGAATGTCCGATTCGTCGGAAATGATCGGCACGCCGGTCGTGCGCGGATTTTTTCCGGTGCCGATCACTTTCACGATGTCGCCCTCGGCCGGAACCAGCGAATAACCGTTCAACAACAAACTGATCTCGATAATTCTGATCGCCTCATCGCGGGGCACATCTTTGCTCAGGAAAATATCGACCTTGCCGGTGACGAAGTTGTCCATGATCAACTTCTTGCCGGTGAGCGATTCGTAGAATCGGAGCACGTCCTTCACATCGCTGTTTGGAAATTGCAGCTTCACCATTTGCTGCGATGCGGCGGGGGTAATATTGCCGTTGGCGTCGGGCGCGGGCGTGGCAACTGCTCGCGGGATCGAAGGTGCCGGACGAACCCCCTGAGGTTGTTGCAGCGGACTGTTGGGACGAACGGGGGCCTGGACGATCTGCGGCGGTTGCTG
>JAJPJU010000208.1 GCA_021324035.1 Spartobacteria bacterium
CAAATCAACCGCCGAAGGTCTGGCCGCGCTTTACGCTTATGAATCTCAAATCCCGGCGATCTGCGAATCGAAAATCGATGGATTGAAAAAGTATTACGGCTTCACCGACCCGAAAGGTTACGAATATTTCTCGGTGCACATCGAGGCCGACAAAGAGCATTCCGCGACCGAGCGGGAACTGTTGAGCAGGTATGTCAACGATCAGAATTCGGGCAACGTCCGCGCCTCAGTCAATCGCGTGCTCGATGCGCTTTGGGAAATGCTGTCCGGCGTTTGCCGCAGGCACGCGATAGCGTGTTAAAATTGGACGCAACGTCACGTTGCTCACCGCGGCGTGATTCCTTCGGCCAGATCGACGTGGAAAGTTTGTTTCACCTTGTTCTGACCGAAGGTTAATTCAGCGTTGTAATCGCCCGCCGGCAACAACCGTTTCGGATCATCGCCGCCGTACTCGACGCTCACGTCTTTGCTGGGACGCAAATCCCAGGTTAATCGCGTAAATCCGGGCGTGCCGGGCGCTTTCAAACTGGCAACCGGTTGTCCGGAGGCCTTGCTGATCGCGACCTTGATTTCGTCACCGGTGAATTCTTTGACCCAAACCGTGATGATCGCGCCATCGGGAGGATTTTGGCCGCGGTAAATCCCCTTGCCATTCGAATCGACAAAGCCGGGCTGCAAATATGCGCCGGTTACGTTTCGCACGCTAAACAGATGCGCGGGTTTTGCCGCAATCTCAGAAGTGAATTCACGAAACGGCGTTGTGTCATCGAGGATCGCAATGCTTCGTCCATGGGTGGCGATCGCAAGATCATTCGTCCGCGGATGAATCTGAATGTCGTCGACCCGCACTGGCGGCACATCGCCGATCCGCACCCAATGAGTTCCTTGATCGAACGACGCAAAAATTCCGAAGTGCGTACCGCAATAAAGCAACTTCGGATTCACCAAATCTTCGCGGATCACTTCCACAGATGCGTTCGCCGGCAAATCGCCGCTCACCGATGTCCACGTCTTGCCCAGATCGCTCGTGCGCAAAATCGTCGGCCGATCGTCTCCGGCGCGATACGCGTTCGTCGCAACGTAGGCAACATTCGGATCGATGTTTGACGGCTCGATTCGCACGATCCATTGGCCCCGCGCGGGTTCGGGCAAATTATTCGTCAACTCAGTCCATTTGCCACCATCGTTGTCGGTGATCCAAAGCCGGCCATCGTCAGTTCCGGCCCAGAGCAATCCCGCCTTTTTCGGCGATTCGGCGAGTGAGAAGACAACACCGTAACTTTCCGCTCCGCTGCCAACCGCATTCGCCTTGTTCGGATCGTTATGAGTGAGATCCGGGCTGATGACCGTGTATTTCTCCATCCGGTCGGTGAGTTTGAACACGCAATTACCGCCGAGATAAATCACGCCGGGCTTGTGTTTGCTCATCACCATGGGCGAGTTCCAATGAAACCGGTAACGCACGGCGCCTTCCGACGGTTCGGGCCGCAACCGTCGCAGCTCGCCATTGCGCAAATTAATTCGGTGAACTTCCCCGCCCTGACTCTCCGCATAAAAAGTGTCGTGATCGGTGGGATCGAAAAGAACGTAGAACCCGTCACCGCCGGCCAGCGCGGTCCAATCGGCGTTGCGAATCAGCTCTTTGCTTTGCACGCCGCTCGGTCCCACCCAGTTCTCGTTGTCCTGCAGCCCGCCCGCGATCCGGAAATAAGGCTTCGAATCGTCGAGGCTGATTCGATAAAACTCACCGCCGGGAAATTTGTTCAGGTGGTCCCAGTTTTTTCCGCCGGCAAAACTTTGATATAGCCCGCCATCTGTCCCCAGAAGGACACGCAGGCAAATTGGCGGTTTCGGCGGCCTGTTTCTGTCCTCGGGTTTTGGTTGCTTGGGCGCCGGCGCACTGTTCGGTTGAATGGCGAACGCATGACAGTCCGGATGCACTTTCTCCGAGAGATCTTCCCGGAAATTCTTGCCGCCATCATCCGACACCAACAACGCGAACTGCAAAAGATAAACCCGTTGATCGTTCACAGGATCGATCCGGATCTGGCTAAAATAAAACGGTCGTGGATCAATCGCGCTCATCCGCGCCCAATGTTCGCCGCCATCTTCCGAACGAAACACTCCGCCGCTCTTGCTCCGCAAATCGGACAGCGTCCCGGATCCACCTGCATAACTTTGGACGACTGCCATAACGACACTCGGTTTGCTGGCCGCGATCGCGAGCCCGATCCGTCCAGTCTCCGCCGGAAGTCCGCCGCTTAATTTTTTCCAACTCGCGCCACCGTTCGTGCTCTTGAAAATGCCACCGACATCGTCGCCATTTGTCGCCGCCGGCCCGGAGGTGAAACTCCAGGGCGTCCGCTGGCGCGCGTAAAGAGTGGCGTAAACGGTTTGCGAATTGTTTGGATCAAGCATTACGTCCCCACAACCGGTGCGCACGTTATGCGGCGCTGCTGCTTGCAGAATCAGTTTCCAGTTTTTGCCGCCGTCAGTGGTTTTGTAGAGACCGCGTTCTCCACCATCCACCCACAAGTGACCCATCGCCGCGACGTAGGCGATTTCCGGATTCTTTGGATCGACCACGACCCGCGCAATTGTGCGGCTGTCTTTCAATCCGACATTCGCCCAGTGCTCGCCGCCATCGGTGGTTCGATAAACGCCGTTGCCCCAGTCCGTCGAATTTCGATCGTTCGCTTCCCCCGTTCCAACCCAGATCACGTCGGAATCCGATGGCGCAATTGCAATTGCGCCGATCGAAAGGTCGGATTGCTTGTCAAAAATTGGATCGAAGCTGACGCCGGCGTCCCCGGATTTGAAAATTCCGCCATGACCGAGGCCGACGTAGAAAACAAAAGGATTTCGAGGATCGATTGCAATGTCGGAAACGCGGCCACCCATGACAGCGGGCCCGATCGAACGCGCCTTTAGATTTTTGAAGAGGACGTCAGTGAGCTGCGGCGCACCCGACGAGGGGACTGGCGTGACGGATGCGGATAAAGCCGGCGTTGTGCTTGCGGGCGACGCCGATTGCGCCGCGGGTGACGAGGCTGGCGGCGATTCTTCCTGGGCCAGGCAAACCGTAGTAATTAAAAGAGCGGAGATTAAGGCGACTCGGAAAATCATAGGCTGAGCAGGAAATGATGACGATTTACGCGACAAGGGCAAGCGCATCGATGCCAAGGGGAATGCGCGACGACGCCTCACAATTTCGTGGCCTTTGCGGGCGTTAAAATGCGGGTATCGTCTCCGAATCTATGACTCAGGCCGTGTTGGAAGGAAAGGTTGGGGTTGTTTTTGGAGTCGCAAACAAACGCAGCATTGCGTGGGCGATTGCTCAGGCATGGGCGGCAGCCGGAGCGCGCTTGATTTTTAATTACCAGGGCGAACGACTCAAAGAAAATGTCGAAGAGCTTACTGCCACGTTCGGAGAAAAAGTGCCTTTCTTTCCGTGCGACGTTTCAAGCGATGCCGAAATCAAAACCTTCTTTGAGAAAGTTCGCGGCGAAACTGACCGGGTCGATCTGTTGCTGCACTCGGTTGCGTTCGCGCCAAAGGAAGCGTTGGAAGGCGATTTTGTCAGTACAACGCGCGAAGCGTTCCGGATGGCGCATGACGTCAGTGCGTATTCACTCGTCGCTCTATCACGGGAGGTTGCTCCAATGATGACCAATGGCGGCAGCATCCTCGCAATGACGTATTACGGTGCGGAAAAAGTCGTGCCTCATTACAATGTGATGGGGGTAGCCAAGGCAAGTTTGGAGGCTTCGACCCGCTACCTCGCATACGATTTGGGCCCGAAGAAAATCCGAGTGAATTGCATTTCGGCGGGTCCAGTGCAAACCCTTGCCGCCCGGGGTATCAGCGGATTCTCTCAGATGCTCAAGCATTATCAGGAACGCGCCCCGCTGAAGCGCAGTTGCGACCCGGCCGAGCTCGGATCCACCGGCGTATTTTTGGCCAGCGACGGCGCGGCGGCGATTACCGGTCAGGTAATTTACGTCGACGGCGGCTACCAAGTCATGGGAATGTAGTGTGCATTTATTCGGTAACGAACCCCGGAGACATGATTGCTAGAATTTGGTACGGCTGGACCACCCGCGATAACGCTGAGAAATACGAAAAACTCCTGCGCGAAGAAGTTTTGCTCGAAATCGCCAAGCGTTCCATTCCCGGTTACAAAGGCGCGGAGATTTTCATTCGCGACGCCGAAAATGATGAAACAGAGTTCGTCACGCTCCTGCGATTTGAAAACATCGATGCGGTCCGGACTTTCGCCGGCAAACGTCCCGAAATCCCGGTGATTCCACCGGAATGCAAGAAGCTGTTGAAACGGCACAGCGAAAAATCGCGCCATTACCGAATCGTTCCGATTAATTAAATGGCGCTGGCCGACGAACTGCGCCGGTTGCTCGGCAATGACGCCGTAGCCGATGATGACAAAACCCTCGCCGCGCATAGCGGCGACAAGTGGTTCGCGGCTCAAGCACCGGAAGCGGTCGTTTTCGTGAAGTCAACATCTGACGTTTCCACGCTCCTCAAATTTGCGTCTTCAAAAAAAATTCCAGTGACTGCGCGCGGCGCGGGATTCGGTTATGTCGGCGGATGCGTCCCGGTCAAAAGAGGAATCGCGCTGTCGCTGATGAAAATGAACCGAATCCGAGAAATCAATTTCGCTGACGCTGTGGCAGTGGTCGAACCGGGTGTGATAACCGCCGATCTAAAAGCGGCG
>JAJPJU010000331.1 GCA_021324035.1 Spartobacteria bacterium
GAACCAAGAGGCAAGCGCCAAGAAAGAGGATGCTCGTTGGTCTCGTCACACGGCCCCAGTCACTTCTCACTATTCAATCGCTTCTCATCAAAGTCGATCAGGTCCGGGATGCATTCGATGTCCCGGCGATCCGTAATGCCCATTTCCTGTTTTCGTGCTTCCAGGCGCGGGGTCACGCGATCCCGCCAGCCGAGTTTCGAGATGAATCCGTTCCAGACAAAAATGTCGCCTTCGTTCATTCGCCGGCCCTTTTCAAAGCACCATTCCAAGATTTCCTCGTCGGTGCCGCCTTGTTTAACCCGCTCGATCAGATTGCGATGATCGATTCGGAGAAAATTGCATAGCGCAGCGTCGGCCGTTTGTGGCGCGCCGAAGTTTTCCTGGTAATCGGAATGCAGCTCGCCAGCCAGATGCATCCGGATCTTGTCCAGCATGCGCGGGAAATACAGCATGCCGTTGGTCATTTCCTTCGGGCTCTTTGGGAACTTTCTTTCCATAACCCAATATTCGGCGTGGCTTATCGCCTTGTCACCTCACATGCAGCTGCCAACAAATTCGAAATCCGAATATCGAAAGTCCAAACAATTACGAATGATCGAATAACCAAGTCCGACGCCAACTGATTGGTTTTGAAAATTTAGTCTTTCGAATTTGTTTCGGATTTCGGGATTCGAGTTTTGAACTTGAATCTCGTCACTCGTCACTGCGGAATTCTTCTCCAGTCTCCAATGCTGCTTCGGCTTCCAAGTTTTCAATGTCGCGCCCAATGCTCGCGACGGCGCTGACTTTTTTGCCAGACTGAAAGATCACCGACGCATCTTTTGCTTTCACATCGCCGGCAACAGTCGGCTGATCGTCCCGGCTCGCGTGACCAACATAATGAATATGAACATCGAAATGGTTGCTCCAAAAAAACGGCGGCACCACGAATGGTTCCTTGGCGCCCAGAATATTTCGGGCGGCGGTTTGACCCTGGCGTTGAGCCACTACCCAGTGCTCCACTCGGATGCTTCCAGCGCGAGGATCGGGCCAGCGGGCGATGTCGCCGGCCGCGAATATTCCCGGCACGTTCGTTTCCAGGAATTCGTTTACTAAAACGCCGTTCTTGGTCTCGATCCCCGCGCTCTCCGCCAGGGCCGTGTTCGGCCGGACGCCGACTCCGGCGACGACGAAATCGCAATCCAATCTTGTCCCGTCATCAAGTTGCACGATTCGCTCTTCGATTTTTGTCGCAGTCCGCCCGAGATGAAACTCTACGCCATTCGCCTCATGCGTTTTCAGAACCAGACTGCCGAGCTCGCTTCCCAGAACATTCGCCAGCGGCACGGAATGTTTTCCTACGACCGCGACTTCGAGTTTGCGCTCCCGTAACGACCAGGCCACTTCCAGTCCGATGAAGCTGTCGCCAATGATCACCACTCGTTTGGCATGTTTCGCTTTCTCGATGATGCGCTGGCAGTCCACCAGTGTTCGCAAATAACAAACCTGCGGCAAATCGTTACCGGGAATTTCCAGATGCACCGGATCGGCGCCCGTCGCCAGAAGGAGTGCGCCGTAGCCTAACGATCGGCCATTGGACAGCGTGACCTCACGTTTCTTGGGATCGATCTTTTGCACTTCGGTTCCAGTGATCGTGTCGATTTTCTGTTCGTGATAAAAATCGTTGGGACGAAGCGGGATCCATTCTTCCGGCGCGTTGCCCGCGAGATAATCCTTGGACAAGTTCGGCCGGTCGTAGGGAAGATACTGATCTCGCCCGATCAATGTGATCGGACCGGTGTAGCCCTTGCGGCGTAACATTTCCGCAGCGGCGCCTCCCGCTGCGCCGGCACCGACAATCACCACGCTGCTCGGCGAAGTGGCCGGCTTTTGGGGCGTTGGCTTTTTGTCGCTCTTGCCGGTGACGAAAACGCGTTCGTCGCGCTTCTCGATTTTCCAGCTGGAAACGTCGTTCAATGCTGGCGCGGCTATCGCTTCGCCGGTTCGCAGATCGAAACGGGCGTGATGCCAGGGGCAGTGCACGGTGCAGTCGACCATCAAACCCTTGGCCAATGGTCCGCCGTAATGGGTGCAGGTCGCGCCAATCGCAAAAAAATCTTCGCCGCGCCGCGCGATTAACACGGCTTCACCGAAAGCGTGGCCCTGCACCATCGCGCCGTCAGCGACTTCATCGATTCGAATTCCCTTTTCGAAATCAGGACCAGTCAGCTGAGAAGAATCTTCAGCCATTCACTACATAATAGCACGAGCATGCAGAGTTGTACGTGCTGGAATTCTACGAGTTACGCGCGTTACGGCCAAGTGACATGTGACGGGTGACGGGTGACAAGTTCAGAGGTGCGTTTTTCTCGTCACTTGTCACATGTCACTCATCACTGCTTTAGACCAGTCCCTGGTCCAGCATCGCTTCCGCGACTTTGGTAAAGCCGGCAATGTTCGCGCCGTTCACGTAATTGCCCGGCGTGCCGTACTTCTCGGCGGTGCGATAGCAAACGTCGTGAATGTTTTTCATGATGTTGAACAATCGCGCGTCCACTTCTTCGCGAGTCCAGCGGATCCGCATGCTGTTCTGCGCCATTTCCAATCCGGACGTCGCGACACCGCCGGCATTGGCCGCTTTGCCGGGACCGAACAGGATCTTCGCATCAAGAAATTGGTTCACGGCGTCGATCGTGCTCGGCATGTTCGCGCCTTCGGAAACTACATAGCAACCGTTTCGCAATAAATTCGTCGCGTCTTTGCCGTTGATCTCGTTCTGGGTCGCGCTCGGGAACGCGCACTCCGCCTTGTGGTTCCAAAGTGGATTGTAATCGAGCTTCGGATCCACCTTGGTGAACACCGCGCCTTTGAACTTGTCCGCATATTCGGAAATCCGTCCCCGCCGATTGTTCTTCAGATCCATCACGAACATTAGCTTGTCCCGATCGATTCCTTGCTCGTCGTAAATGTAACCAGTCGAATCCGACAGAGTGACCGGCTTCGCGCCCAGTGTGATCAGCTTTTCAACTGTGTACTGCGCGACGTTGCCTGCACCGGAAACCAATGCGGTTTTTCCTTTCAAATCTTCCTTTCGCGTCTTCAACATTTCGTCCGCGAAATACACCGCGCCGTAACCGGTCGCTTCCGGTCGAATGACCGAACCGCCCCAGGTTAGACCTTTGCCAGTCATCACGCCGGTGAACTCGTCCTTCAGCTTCTTATACATTCCGAACAGGAACCCGATCTCTCTCGCGCCGACGCCGATATCTCCCGCCGGCACGTCAGTGTCCGGACCGATGTGACGGAACAGTTCGCACATGAACGCCTGACAAAATCGCATTACCTCGGCGTCGCTCCTGCCGTGTGGATCGAAATCGGAGCCGCCTTTGCCGCCGCCCATTGGCAACGTGGTCAGTGCGTTTTTGAATACTTGTTCGAACGCGAGAAATTTCAGGATTCCCAAATTCACGCTGGGATGAAATCGCAGGCCGCCTTTGTATGGCCCAATCGCGCTGTTCATCTGAATTCGAAAGCCGCGATTCACGTGCAGCTCGCCTTTGTCGTCCTGCCAGGCCGCGCGAAACATGATCACGCGCTCCGGCTCAATGATCCGCTCCAGGATCTTTGCCTTGCGATAACGCGGCTCACGGTCGAGCACGAGAGTGAGCGATTCGGCGACTTCTTGAACCGCTTGGTGAAACTCCGATTCCCCGGGATTCTTCGCTTTGACCCCGGCCATCAAGTCCGACACGTATTTTTCCACAGGTGGCCGAAATTCTGACAGAAGAACGGTTGTTCAGCAAACGCGGCTTATTTCACGACGCTAGAGGGAACGAATGTTTTGTTTTACGCCCGGGGAGGTGGAAAGTTTGCGTTGTGAAATCACTGTTCGCTGTGTCGGTGCTGGCGTCTGCGGGTTTGACGGCGGTGTCCAAGAAAGGGACATGAAAAAGACGTTTCTTCTCTTTTTCCTGGCCTTGGTTGCGAGGGCTTATGCCGTCCAAATCGATCTCCCTCCTCTTTACACAGTCACTGTCGATTCTCACCGCTGCCTGGTTTTGGAACCGGACCATTTGCCCCAGAATGCGCCGCTCGTCCTTTTGCTCCAAGGAGCTCATGGCTCAGCCACGAGCCTTATTTACCTTTGGTCCGAACTGCATCTACCGCCCGCCCGGGTCGCATGCCCGGACGGCCTTTTTTTTCTCGAGGGGAAGGGGTTTGGCTGGTATCACAAAGAGAGTCAAAGCGATGTCGTGCAAAGCCGCGACTATCTCTTGAAATTGGTCCAGCGGTTAGGCCCGAAAAGGCCGGTGATCTTCGCTGGTTTTTCTCAAGGCGCGGTCATGTCCATCATAACGGGGCTTCATTGTCCGAATAAGGTCCTCGCCATCGTTTCCATGAGCGGCTATGTCCCGAATCCTTCGGAGAATTTGAGAGACCTTAAAGCGCCCAGGTCGACTCCGATCTTGATGGTACATGGACAAGCGGATGCAACAATCCCCATAGCCGATGCCCATTTTGGAGAGACAAATTTGAAGGCCCAGGGCTATCACCCGGTCTTCAAGACCCTTGCCATGGGACATAGGATATCCCAAGCGTCTTTAAATAGTGTTCGTGATTTTTTAGTGCAAGTCCTGCCGAAGAACTAGCGGTTCAGAAGAAAGATCCGACGGGTGCGGAGGACACGTCAGAGAGGGACCTATTCCTGGCCTCTTGGACTCCAGACTTAATCTGAGAAGATCTGTACTGCGGTCGTGGCAAACATGCTGAAGTCGTATCGCAATGGGGTCGTTGGCTTAATCGTTTGATTAGATGACTTCGTTCTGACGGTTAGGAATGCGAGAAACTGGCTACCTCTCGCGATGAAAAAAGCCCGTCAGTTCGTCTACGCAAGGCGTCGGTACAGCAACGTGAGTTGCTTGGCTTCCGTGAAGGCCATTCACAGCACCGACCGGGCCCGAGTTATCCATAAGTACATTTCCGGTGCCGCCCATGCGCATGCCAAAATCTATTGTGCGACGAAGGTATCCTCTTTCGCTCAAGGTCTTTCCGTCGGAAGAAAGCCGGAGTTCGCCTTTTCGCATATTGGCAACTTCAAAAACCAATGTGTTGCCTGACCAGTGGAGATTAACGTAACGGCCGGGGCCGTAACCACTGGCGACTGCTAGCAATGAGCCGCCTTGCGCGACGATAATTTTTGCAGACATCGATTGTTGAAAGCTCTGCTTCGGACAATTC
>JAJPJU010000064.1 GCA_021324035.1 Spartobacteria bacterium
CTCTGCAGGCAAGCCGCGGCTGTTTTCCCCGCTTCGGAGCGGCGCAGTTTTCTGCGCCGCTTCTTTCCGGCCTGACAATCACTCCTTTATGCCGATGACGAAATCGGTCACATCCAGCGGCCGCCGCCCGACGCGTAGTACTATATAGATGGGGTCGTCCCGGCGGGAGCGTCCGCTCCCCGACAGGGCGATGGCGATTGAAGTCAATCGCCGCTACCTAATCTATCAAAATTCAAACAGGAGGAGTTATGGCTCGGAAGTTGGAAGGCAAGAAGGTGGCCATTTTGGTGGCTAATGGCTTTGAACAAGTCGAAATGACCAAACCCCGCGAAGCGCTTGATGAAGCCGGTGCGGAAACAAAAATTGTTTCGCCAAAATCGGGACAAATCCAGGGAATGCATCACGCCGACAAAGGCGACAAGTTTGATGTCGATCTCACGCTGGACGAAGCGCGACCGGAGGAATTCGACGCGATCATGATTCCCGGCGGCCTGATGAATCCGGACGAACTTCGTGGAACTCCGGAAGCGCTGGACTTTGTGAGACACTTCTTCGAGCAAGGCAAACCGGCGGCCGTGATTTGTCACGGTCCCTGGGTGCTGATCGATGCCGGTGTCGTGCGGGGGCGAACCCTGACCTCGTGGCCGAACATTAAAGCCGATGTGCGAAATGCCGGTGGCAACTGGGTGAACGCGGAAGTCGTCGTTGACAACGGACTCGTAACCAGTCGCAAACCGGACGACATCCCGGCGTTCAACAAAAAGATGATCGAGGAATTCTGCGAAGGAAAACACGCGCAGACGAAAGCAATGGCTGGGGCAACGTTGGAAACATAGTGGGATTCGGCGGAGCTCGCAGGGGGCGTTTCCGTATCAGTTCCGAAAGCTTTCGGAGTTCACAGAAACGCCCTACAATGTTCTTGCGATGACTACCGCCAATAAAATCACTGTGACGCGGATCCTGATGATTCCGGCGTTCGTCACGATGGCAATTTATTACGGCGAAAGCATCCAGCGTCACGACCCCAAGGAGTGGATGCGCTTTTCCGCAATCATTATTTTCCTCGTGGCGGCGGTGAGCGACGGACTCGACGGCTACGTCGCGCGCCGTTACAAACAGCGCAGTTCGTTAGGCGTCATTCTTGATCCCATCGCAGACAAAGGCCTGCTCCTAAGCGGCATTATCACCCTCAGCATCAGCAATTGGAGCGAAAGCGACCCGGACTACGGAAAATTTCCAATCTGGTTTCCAGTGCTCGTCATTACGCGGGACGCCGTGATTTTGGTCGGTGCGGCGATTTTGCATTACTTTATCGGCAACAAAATGAAAGTAAGACCAAGCTGGACTGGAAAAGTCGCCACGGTCTGCCAAATGTGCGCGATCGCGTGGGTCATGTTGCAGCTTCGTTTTCTACCTCTAACTGTCGTCGTGATCATTGCCGGACTGTTCACGCTAGTCTCCGGGATCATTTACGTGCTGGAAGGCGTGCGCCAATTGCAGGCTGAAGGTCACGCCCACGCACGGGCCGATTAACGCTCCCCGGGGTCGTACCTAAACATTCAACATTTGGAGGTCTCCGCATGATCTGGCGCCGTTTCCCCCCGAGTGGGTGAATGTTGAATGTTTAGGTACGACCCCGTAGATTGCTGACGATTCATCATTCAGGCCTTACGATCCACCATTCATGAATGTCGCGATCGTCGGCCGGCCTAACGTCGGCAAATCGGCATTGTTCAATCGCCTGGTCAGGCGAAAGATCGCGATTGTTCACGACCAACCGGGAATTACCCGCGATCGAATTTCCGCAACTTGCGACCGCGGTTCGCGACCGTTTACCGTTTGGGATACCGGCGGCATTTTCGGCGCGGGCGAAGCCGAATTAAGGGGTCAGGTGCGCGGCGCGGTTGAGCAGGCTTTGAGTGAAAGCGATTTGGTCCTCTTTGTTGTCGATGCCAAAGACGGCCTTAATCCGATTGACCAGGATCTCGCCCGGATGCTCCGCAGATCGCGCAAACCCGTGCTGCTGGTGGTCAATAAGATCGACGATGACAAACATGAGTCGCTCGCGGCTGATTTCGATTCGCTGGGCTTCGGAACATCTGTTTCGATCAGCGCCGAACACAATCGCGGGATTGTGGACCTGCTCGAGCAGATCGAAAAACTCCTGCCGGACGTCGGAGATCAGAAGTCAGATGTCGGAGATCAGACGCCGGCTCCGGTCTCTCAACTCTCAACTCTCAACTCTCAACCGCTGGCGATCGCAATCATCGGGCGCCCGAACGTTGGAAAATCCTCGCTGATCAATGCAATCGTTAAAAGCGAGCGCGCGATCGTTAGTGAATTGCCTGGAACAACCCGCGATTCAGTCGACATCGGCTACGAACGCGACGGCCGTCAGTTTCGCTTCATCGACACCGCCGGCATGCGCCGTCGCGGCAAGCTTTCCAGCTCGGTGGAAGTTTTCAGCGTGATGCGGGCCGAGCGAAGCATTCAGCGGGCGGATCTTTGTGTATTGATCGTGGATCTAACGAGCGGCGTGACGGCGCAAGACAAACGAATCGCCGGCTTGATTCAGGAAGCCCGCAAAGGCGCATTGATCGTGTTGAATAAATGGGACCTCGTGAAACCACAACGCGGCAAGAGTCAGAC
>JAJPJU010000006.1 GCA_021324035.1 Spartobacteria bacterium
TCCGTGCAAACATTGATCCTTCGGTGGGACGGCACCAAATGGACAATCGCCCCATCGCCCAACCTCGGGACGGGATTTAACGCCTTGTATGGTGTTGCATGCACAGCGGAAACGTCGTGCTGGGCAGTCGGCTTCGAAAACGGCGGCAGTCAGGCCAAGACGTTGATTGAAAAATGGGACGGCGCTTCGTGGACGGTTCAAACTTCTCCTAACCTCGGCGTTGAGAACAACGTGCTCAATGGTGTGACGTGTAACTCAGCGTCGGATTGTTGGGCGGCCGGCTATAGTGGAGTTGAAGGCGCCAAGAGCGCTCTGCTGACACATTGGGATGGCACCTCTTGGACCGCTTCGACGTTGCCTAACCAGCTATTGATTCAAGAGAACGTTCTCCACGGCATAACGTGCACCGCAGCATCGGACTGCGTGGCAGTTGGTGAATCTTACAACGGAGTTTCCCATGCAACATCGATCGAACGATGGGACGGGACATCATGGACAAACGCAATCGCGCCGAACGTTGGAGTGGATAACTATTTGTCACGGGTAAGCTGCGCTTCAGAGTCGGACTGTTGGGCAGTCGGTCATTTTAGCGACGCTGCCGCAGATCCGAGTCAATTTGATCAACCGTTGATGTTACATTGGGACGGTTCTCTTTGGTCACCGAGCGCCATCGTGCCGAATCTGACGACTACTTACGGCGCTGACCTCTCCGGCGTAGAATGCGCATCCGGCAGTGACTGTTGGGCAGTCGGTTCAATTCAGCCGGGCGGTTCGAATCGATCCCTGATCGAACGATGGGACGGAAATTCGTGGACTCCGTTCTCTGCGCCTGATGTGCCGGCGACTGCTGCGAATTACCTGGACGGCATGACGTGCGTCTCTGATTCCGATTGCTGGGCGGTAGGCTTTTTCTTTTATGGAAACGTCGCGCGCAGCATGATTCAGCATTGGGATGGAATATCGTGGAAGGTAACTGACTCCCCCAACACCGCGCTCGATCGCAATAACTATCTCGGCGATGTCGCGTGCATTTCGAGTTCCGATTGCTGGGCGGTTGGCCAAAGTGGGGACACTCTGGACCTGGCTCGACTAGCCCTGTCGATGCACTGGAACGGAACGAGCTGGTCAATCGTAGAGCCGTCACCGGTCGACACGAGCCAGGCGGTAGAAACTGCCTTTGAAGCAATCAGCTGCATCTCGACAACAGACTGTTGGGCCGTTGGCTACTCGTTAGGCCAGGATTATCAAGGCCTTATCGAACACTGGAATGGAACAAACTGGGTCGTCACGTCGACACCGCCTCAAGAGAAGAGCATCTTCTATGGTGTCGCCTGCACCTCGACAGCTGATTGCACGGCGGTTGGCGTGCAATGGACGACACCTCTGACGGGCAGCGCGCTCTATCAAACGCTGGTGGAACACTGGGACGGTTCGTCATGGTCGGTGGTGGCTTCTCCCAACACCGCGAGCGATCAGGATAATATTCTTTCCTCCGTCTCGTGCGCGACGCCGTCAGATTGCTGGGCGGTTGGGAGCGCGAACAACTATAGTCAGGCGCTTCTCGAGCACTGGGACGGAACTTCATGGAGCATGTCATCGTCTCCTCAGACAGGAAACATCCTCAATGCGGTAACGTGTCTCCTGTCATCGGGTTGTTGGGCTGCGGGTCCTTATTATACAACGCACCCGCCAGCCCAGACTTTGTTGCAACATTGGGATGGAACAGAATGGGCGATCGCTAACTCGCCGAACACGAGCCCGTCTCAGTCCAATAATTTATCGGGAATCACCTGTGCTTCAGCGACGAACTGCTGGGCGGTTGGACAGCATTCTGAAGGGAACCGCAACCAAACCTTGATTCTGCGCTATGCGCCGGCATTGGCTCCTGCAAGCGTCGTTTCCCGAAAAGTTCACGGCAGCGCGGGTCCATTTGATGTCGATCTCACAAACGGAAAAGGAATTGAGTGTCGTAATGGCGGAGCGAGCGGGAATTACACGCTGGTATTCACGTTTGATAATCCGTTAACCAATGTCGACAACGCTAAGGTAAGCGCCGGGACTGGAAACGTCAGTGGCAGTGGTGTTGGCAGCGACGCTCACCAGTACATCGTTAATCTCACCGGCGTGCCGACCGCTCAGACTTTGACTGTGAGTCTAAGTGACGTCGCGGACTCAGTCGGTAACTTCAGCGGATCTCTGTCGATTTCCATGAATGTGTTAGTCGGAGATACCAACGCCGATCGTTTCACTGATGCGATCGACGTGAGCCAGACCAAGTCGCAGTCCGGAATCGCGGTCAGCGCCGCAAATTTCCGCGAAGACCTGAACGTCGACGGATTTATCGACTCGGTCGATGTCTCGCTGGTTAAATCCAAATCCGGATCGGCGTTGCCGTAAGGAAACACGCGAAATGGCGGTGGTGGTGAAAAAATAAAACCAACGGATCGTTTGGTTTGCGGACTTTCTATTTGAGGGCACATCCGTCTCTGAACGTTTTTCCGATTCAGACAACGAAAAATGGTTGGAGGATGTACGGTGTTTGGGCGTAGCAGAGCTGAAATTCGCGCGTGGTATCTGATTTTCGTCATCGGAATTGCATCGGTTGCGTTCGGAAGTGCCGGCTTCGCAGAAGTTAAAGGCCGTAAGGTTCGTCAGGCGGGTAGGCGGACCATGTCCGCAGCGATTTCGAACGCGACATCGGCTCCGGCATCGCAATCGTCGACAGCATCCGTCCCGATGCAGCGGGCGGTATTTAATTCCCCTGCGGTCTTTTCGGTTGCGGGCAACAACGTCGGCCTCAGCGGCGTGTATTCGATGGTGCATGCTGACTTCAATGGGGACGGCATTCCGGACCTTGCATCCGTAGGTTTTTATTGCGCCCGGCCGAGCCAAGGAACTGCGGCAATTTTTCTGGGCAAAGGCGACGGAACTTTCAACCCGCCGACCTACACGCCCGCCGGTCAATGTCCCGGCGTTATCAAGACGGCCAAGCTGCGCGGTCCGAATGCGCCTAACGACTTGCTCGTAAGGGACGCTGTCGGCAGCAAACTGTGGCTCCTCCTCGGGAATGGAGACGGCACGTTCGCACCGCCGATCCAGATAGATCCTGGCTTTGGGGTGAACGACGTCGCCATTGGTGATTTCAATGAAGATGGCAGGCCCGACCTCGCGATCGGCGTGCAGAATACCGCAGCACCGCTCGCGATCATGCTCGGCAACGGCGATGGAACCTTTCAACCGCCGACGACATTTAATGTCGCGCCGGCCGCATTCGCAATTGTGGTCGGAAAATTCACCGTCACCGGCCACGACGATGTCTTGTTGCTCTTCGAAGACGGAATCTATCTGGCGCACGGACTTGGCGACGGGACGTTTTTGCCGGGTGGATTGGTTTGGCAGGAACCGAACACGCTTTTCTCGGTGAACCCGCCAGGTTCACTGACTAATGGAATTACTGCGGTCACGGTCGGCGATTTCAACAAAGACGGAAATCCCGACATCGCGGTCGATTCCGGAGCGACCAGAGTCGACATCCTGCTCGGCACCGGAACCGGAGCATTCGTGCCGGCGCCGATTCCAACATACGTGTTTAACCAAAATCAGACCGGATTCGGCGGGGGCGACCTCGCCGCTGCTGATCTGCGCGGTACAGGCAATCTCGATCTTGTGATTTCGACCGGCTACGCGGCGACCGCGGTGATTCTGTATGGCAATGGCGATGGCACGTTTGAGTTGCCGGTGATTTATCCGCTGCCGGAGTTCGATGACGCGGTGCTCGCGCTGATTGACGTCAACCGCGACGGCAAGACTGACATTGTTTTTGGGACGGAAGGCGGCGAGACCAGTCAGGATCCTAACTTTTTCACGATCATGTTAAATAAGGACGGCGGTTTCGATCCGCCGCCTGCTCAATTCGTGGTCACATCGCCGGCAGATCAGGCGCAGGCGGAAAATCCGATCGGCGTCACGCTGAGCGACCTGAACGGCGACGGCAAACTCGATCTCGTTGTCACGTTATGGGGCGGCAATTTCGGTCCGATCATCGACGGCAAGATTCCCAATCCACCGCATTTGAATCCGACTACGCAACAGGTTACCACGCAAGGTTCGGTCGCGGTTTTGCTGGGCAATGGTGACGGGAGTTTCGCCCAACCGCATTATTATCTCGTCGGCACACGACCGGTATCTACGAAAGCTGCCGATCTTACCGGCGATGGGAAAAAAGATCTTGTCGTAACAAACGGGGTCACCAGCACCATCTCGTTATTGAAAGGAAACGGCGATGGAACGTTTCAAACAGCGATTGATCTTCCGTCCGGTGTGGCGCCAAACATGTTGGCGATTGCGGATTTGAACGGCGATGGCAAGCCCGACATTGCCGCGACAAATAATGGAGATGCGACAGTTGGCGTTTACATCAACAACAGCACGCCGGGAAATATTAACTTCGCGGCGCAAGTCGCGTATCCGGTTGGGTTGAATCCGGCGGGCGTGGTTAGTGGCGATTTCAATCACGACGGCAACATCGATCTCGCAGTTTTAAACAACGGTGACTACTTCACGTTCTCGTCCCCGACGACGATCACAGTGCTGCTTGGCAATGGGGACGGCACCGTTACACCGCAACCAGCGCAAATTGTTTGGAATCACAACGGCGGGGACGCGCTCGCCGTCGGAGATTTTAGCGGCACCGGGCGGCTCGATCTGGCAGTTGCGAATTTTGGTTACGCTTCAGCAAACGAGCTGCGAATCATGCGCGGCAACGGAGACGGCACATTTACGCCGGCCGAGTCCTACGGAATCGGTGAAGGCGCGGAGGACATTAAGGTCGCGGATTTCAACGGCGACGGTGTTGTCGATCTTATTACCTGCGATCTGAATGATGACACCATTACCGTGCTCGCCGGCAAAGGTGACGGGACATTTGTTTCGAGCGTCGATGCCAGCAGCGACAAGCCCGTCCCATTTGGATTTCCCGCTTTTGGTTATCCGACATTCGTTGACGTCGGTGATCTAAATCGGGACGGAAAGCCGGACATTGTAACTGGAAACATTTTCAACCGGACGGTAACGGTGTTGCAGAACACCACCATTCTGCCGGTGCGCCTGCTAAGCGTGATCTCGCGAAAAGTCCACGGGAGCGCGGGCACATTTGATCTCGATCTTACAAACGGAAATGCAATCGAGTGCCGTTATGGCGGATCGAACGGCAATTACACGTTGGTGCTCACGTTCTCCAACACTCTGAGCAGTGTTGGGGGTGCCGCAGTAACGAGTGGAACGGGAAGCGTGTCCAGCAGTGAGATAGCAGCCGATGCTCACCAATTCATTGTCAATCTGACCGGAGTTACGACCGCTCAGACTTTGAACGTAAGCCTGAGTAGCGTGGCTGACTCAGGGGGGAATTTTAGCGGGACAGTCTCGATCCCTATAAAGATCCTGGTTGGCGATACGAACGCGGATCGATTCACCGATGCAGTGGATGTCAGTCAGACAAAATCTCAATCTGGATCAGCCGTTAGTAGCGGGAATTTCCGCGAAGACGTGAACGCTGACGGTTTTATCGATGCAATTGACGTATCGCTGGTGAAATCGAAATCCGGAACATCGCTGCAGTAACGAGCGATGAACCGCCGTTGCGAGTCAGGCTCTTGCAATTGGCGCGTTTGCCTTGCGTTTGTCGTTTGTTGCGCCGGCATCTTTGTCACATTGTTAACGTTGGCCATCGCACACACCGTCGGGGGACCTTGTTCCTCTGCGGTTGAAAATTGTGAGAATTGGTCTGCAACGGTGCAAGGGCCGCCCGTGCAGTCCGGTCAGCGACCCGATGAATTTCCATCTGCGATCGCCACCAGCGGCACAACGGTTTTTGTTGGCGTGAAAGCCGTCAGCTTTGATACAGCCGATCCGTACTCGTCGACAGCTTCATGGACCATTGGTGCCTACGATATCACCACTGGCGCAGAACGTTGGCATGTCTTCCGGCAAAGCCGCGCCTACGATAGCCTGCACAATCTTGCGGTATCGCCGGATGGCCAGACAGTCGTTGCAACTGGCGGGGCTTACGATGCATTTCCAGTTGGAGCGACTGACTCCCGGATCGTAACGGTTGCCTACAATTCGTCGACGGGCGCCGAACTTTGGTCGCAAACGTGGGATGGAACGCCAACCGGCGTCGATAACGGTAATGTCGTCGCATTCAGTCCCGACAGCCACCTGGTCTACATTGGCGGAGTTACGAGCGGTGCGGCGGGTGAGCTCGACTACGTGACAATCGCTTACGACGCGAGTAAGGGAACGCTAGAGTGGGTGAACATTTATCGCGGACTCGGTGCTGGCGGGACGAATGCTCCATTTGATCTCGCGGTAAGCGAGGATGGAACACGGGTATTTGTAACGGGCGAGAGCGCGGGTTCCCGCGAGTACGAACTCGATTACGCCACCGTCGCCTACGACGCTTCGACCGGCCGCCAGCTTTGGGAATCGCGTTCGCAACCAACGTTTGTAGATCGGGCATGCTGTCTCGCGGTCGACCGCGATCATGTTTATGTGACTGGTGACAGTTATTCGGGTCCGA
>JAJPJU010000196.1 GCA_021324035.1 Spartobacteria bacterium
AAAAAGGTCGCTCGCAAGCATCGGAAAAAGGCTTCTTGAATCACGATGAGCACTTTAGACCGCAGCCAACCTTGTGTCAAGTATATAATTCCCGTTTAAACAGTTTCTGGCCTGTGATTCTACGAAACCACCGGACTGAAGTCCGGTGTTAATGAGATTACCCTCCGCGCAAATCGCGAATCGCTTTCGCGTAATCGTTGGTTTTGAAAATGGACGTGCCGGCGACAAGAACGTTCGCGCCGTTCTCGATCGAGACCCGCGCGGTTTCGGCATTGATTCCACCATCGACTTCGATATCGATTTTTCGCGAACGCGATTCGTTCCATTTTGCCGCTCGTTTCACTTTGTCCATTTGCTCGGGCCGGAACGATTGACCGCCGAATCCCGGATGGACCGTCATGATGAGCAACATGTCGATGGCGTCCAGGAACGGCTCCACGAGTTTGAAATCGGTGTCCGGGTTCAAGGTTAATCCGGTCCGGCATTTCGCGTCGCGGATCTGTTGCAAAGTTTTTTCAACGTCATGTTTCGCTTCCGATTCAACGTGGACGGTGATTGAGTTGGCGCCGGCATCGACAAATCGCGGAACGTAATGATCGGCGTGCTCGATCATAAGATGCACGTCGAGCGGCAGGTTGGTTTGTTTGCGAACAAAACCTACGATCGCCGGACCGAACGAAATGTTGTCCACGAAATGCCCGTCCATGATGTCGCAGTGGATCCAATCGGCCCCAGCTTGCTGGACCTTAAGGATTTCCTCGCCCAGACGGGAGAAGTCGGCGGCCAGGATTGAGGGGGCAATAAGGACCTTCGACATGCGCACTATATATATTAAGAGCTTGACGACGCGAGCCGCTGTTTCATGTTACCGCGTTTCAGCCGGTTAGAACCGCGCTCCGAGGCGCACCGTTTGCTGGGAAATAAATAGCGTTTTTGAGCGCGCTGAAACAATAAATTCATGTTCAACGGACTTTTCGGTTTTCTCTCGAACGATATCGGTATTGATCTCGGTACCGCTAATACGCTGGTTTACGTCAAAGATCAGGGCATCGTCTTGCGCGAGCCCTCGGTTGTCGCCGTCCAGGCGGGCACCAATAAAGTGCTCGCAGTCGGTGATGAGGCGAAAAGGATGCTGGGTCGAACTCCGTCGAACATTGTGGCGGTGCGGCCGCTGAAAGATGGCGTGATCGCGGACTTCGAGGTTACCGAAGCGATGCTTCGGCACTTCATCACCAAAGTCCACAATCGCCGCGTGAAAGCGCGACCACGTGTTGTGATTGCGGTTCCGTCCGGAATTACCGAAGTGGAGAAGCGCGCCGTCCGCGAATCGGCAACTCATGCCGGCGCGCGGGAAGTTTATTTGATCGAGGAGCCGATGGCGGCGGCGATCGGAGTCGGCCTGCCGGTTCAAGATCCGGCTGGCAACATGATCATCGATATCGGCGGCGGAACGACCGAAGTCGCGTTGATCTCACTTTCGGGAATCGTTTTTAGCCGAAGCGTGCGAGTCGCCGGGGACGAGCTCGATGAAGCGATCGTTCAATACATGAAACGCGCTTATAACTTGATGGTCGGCGAGCGCACGGCGGAGGAAATTAAAATCAAGATCGGCTCGGCGTATCCGAGTGAAAAGGAAACCAGTGTTGAGGTGAAGGGCCGCGATCTGGTCGCGGGACTGCCGAAGACGTTGATGATCACTTCGCAGGAAGTGCGAGAAGCGTTGCTGGAACCGATTTCGACGATTGTTGATTCGGTCCGAATCACGCTGGAGCGGTGTCCCCCGGAACTGTCGGCTGATTTGGTGGACCGTGGTTTGGTTTTGGCGGGCGGTGGCGCGTTGTTGCGCGGGTTCGATAAACTTTTGAGCGAGGAGACTGGTTTGCCTGTCCATGTGGCGGAGGATCCGCTGAGCGCGGTGGCCGAAGGCACGGGCAAGTGTCTGAATGAACTTAAATTTTTGCGTCAAGTGGCGGCGGCAGATCGCCAGTGGCGCTGACAATAATTTCGAATTTCGAATTTCGAACTTCGAATTGTCTTTGCGATGAGCCGGACCAGCATCATTGCGCTGCTGATTTTCGGGGCGATTCTCGGTTACTTTCTGAGTTTCGGCGCAGACACGACGCGCAAGTTCCAGGCGAGCGTTTATCAGCTTCTGGCGCCGTTTTTCACCACCGGCTCGAGTGTGCAGAAACAAATCACGTCCGTTCGGACGGGATTGAAATCGCTGGACGAGCTCGAAAAGGAAAATTCCGCGCTCCGGGTCGACAACCGCCAGTTGCGCGCCACCAACTCGGCGCTTCGTGACGTCGAGCATGAGGTCAACCGGCTGCGGCACGCCTTGAATTATCGTGAACGGTCGGTCTTCAAACTGATTCCGGCCGAGATCGTCACCCGGGACGCATCGACCTGGTGGCACACGGTGACGATCAATCGCGGCAAGGAAGACCACATCGAAACCGATATGCCGGTTGTGACCGATGAAGGATTGGTCGGAAAAACCACCACCGTTAGCAACACGATCTCAGTCGTGCTTCTGGTCACTGATGAGAATTGCAAGGTCGCCGCATCGGTCGAAGGAACGCGTGAGCAGGGGATTGTTTCGGGGGAGCGCATCTCCGGCGGATTGGCTCCGTTGCTGGATCTGAATTTTTTAACGAAACAAGCCAACCTCCAGCCGGGACAAAAGGCCTACACGTCCGGCGTAGGCGGAGTCTTTCCATCGGGGCTGCTGCTCGGAACGGTGAAAAGTTTTAAAGTTCGCGAGCTCGACGGCCAGGCAAAACTGGCACCGGCGGTCGATCTTTCGCATCTCGAAGACGTGTTTGTGGTCACGGGACGGAAATGATTTTCTTTTTCATACTGCTGGTGCTGGTGGTGATCGCGCAGATTGTCGAATTTTTCATTCCGCCCCTCGACTGGATGTATCACGCGCATATTTACATTGCGCCGGTGATCGTTTTTTACGGGGCAATGGCACTGCCATTTCCGTTGATGCTGGCCATGGCATTGTTCGCCGGAGTTCTGCTCGACGCGCTGACTGTGCAGGTGATTGCCAGCAAAGTTGAAATCTCGCTGGGCTCGTCGATACTTATTTACGCTGTGCTGGCGGGAATTATGCATGGCTTAAGGCCTCTGTTTATTCGCGGCCGCTGGGAAGTTCATTGCGTGCTGACCGGCATCTGCACCTCCGCGATCATTTTGGCGCAATACCTCATGATCACATTTCGGCGCGGCACATTCATGTTTACACGCGAAGTCTGGTGGCAAATCGGCGGCCCCGGATTGATGGCAATGCTGATGGCTCCCGTGATTTTTTGGATTTTGAACTGGGTCGCGCGGGTAACGCGTTATCCCTATTTGCCGGAAAGAACTTTTGAATGAACTCGTATTTAGGGGAAAGGACTTTTGAATGAACAAGCGTCGATTAACCCCACGATTGCGGATCCAATTTGTCGGTTTCCTGATGCTGCTTGGGATGGGGGCGCTCGGTCTGCGGTTGTGGTGGATTCAGGTCGCGCACGGAGCGGAATGGACGGCGCAAATCCGTGGTAGTTCTCAGGCGACGGTGCGAATCCCGTCGGTCCGCGGCGAGATCAAAGATCGCAACGGCCTGACCCTTGTCCAAAACCGCGCCAGCTACGAAGTCGATTTTTACCTTCCGGAAATGGTGAAGGGTTATCGGGAGCGCTTTGGCTCACCTCCGTTGGCGGAACATCGCGCCATCATCAGCGGGATGCCGAAGGACGTGAAAGAGCCCGACATCATCAAGATCGTTAACGACGGAATCATACCGCGTTTGGAAGACCTGGATCTGGCGCGTGATTACAATTCCAAAAATCTCGAACGCCATTATCGCAACGACACCGAAGTTCCATATTCCTACATCAAAGACATCGATTTCCCGACGATGGCGAAATTCTCCGAGCACGACGTCGGACTTCCCGGAGTCGATATCGCGATCAAGCCGGTGCGATCGTACGTCTACGGCGCGCTCGCCTCGCACATGCTCGGTTATGTTGGCGCGCCGGACGATACAAACCAGGAGGAGGCACGGAAGTTCACGTTTTATCAGGGTGACGTTGAGGGAAAATCGAACATCGAAAAATCGATGGACGAATATTTACGTGGCAAACCGGGTGTCCGGTATTTGCGCCGTAACGCCAAGGGCACGATCGACGGAGTCCTGAAGGAAGATCCGCCTCAGCAGGGCGCCAATGTTTTTCTGACGATCGACGCGCGAATTCAGGCGATTGCCGACGAAGCGATGCGCGCGGTCAGCCGGGCCGGTGCCGTGGTGGTTGATCCGAACAACGGAAATATTCTGGCGATGGTCTCGGTGCCATCGTTCGATCCAAATTCTTTCATTCCGAGTATCAAGGCGAAGGATTGGCAGGCGCTACGGAAAGATCCTGCGGACCCGCTGGTTAATCGCGCGATCAGTGGCCTTCCGCCGGGCTCGACATTTAAATTGATCACGTCGTTCGCCGGTTTGCGGAAGGGCCTAACGAACAACAAATACAATTGCGGCGGCGGCGTCAGTTACGGCGACCATTTCTTTCAATGCTGGGTAGCGTCCAAGCATTATACCCACGGCACGATTGGTCTGGCTGACGCGCTGAAGGTTTCCTGCGATTCGTTTTTTTATCAGTACGGCAACGCGGCCAGCATCCAATCTATCGACGTCATCGGAAAGATGCTGGGAATCGGCGAGGAATCCGGTCTCCAGTTGAGCGGCGAGCAGACGGGCAATATGCCGGGACCGGAGTGGATGCAGATTCATCATCCGCAGGAGCGATGGTCCTCTGCCCAAACCGCGAACGTGTCGATTGGCCAGGGCTACACGCTGGTGTCGCCGTTGCAGTTGGCGATGGCTTACGCCGCGGCGGCAAATGGCGGGACATGTTATTACCCGCGCCTGATCGACAAAGTTCTCAATCAGGACGGCACGCCCGTTCGCAATGAACAGGGAAAACCGGTGAGTTTCGCGCCGCGAATCCGATCAGATCTCCGGCGCGAAGTTACGCCGGATCAGATACAGATCGTTCGAAAAGGTTTGTGGAAAGTTGTGAACGAAGATGGCGGCACCGGCGGACGGGCGCGGCTTAAGGATGTCCAGGTCGCGGGCAAGACCGGAACAGCGCAGGCCACCGAACACGGGCACGAGGAAAACGTCGCCTGGTTCGCCTCTTTCGCGCCCTACGACAATCCCAAATACGTCGTGGTGGTGATGGTTCAGGGCGCTTCCGGCCACGGTGGCGAAGTTGCAGGTCCGATTGCGACCCGAATTTTGGAACGCACCTTGGCAATGGACGAAGGCAAGTTCGACATGCAGGTGGCCTGGGTGGCTCCCGCGCACCACGAAAATCCTTTGGCGCTGATCAAGTCAGTGGAGTTCAAGGGGTCCAACGTGGGCGGCGGCGATGATGAAGAAGACGCCGCCAGCACCTCGAACGCGGACGTGCAAATGGCCAGCGACAACGCGTCGCCCGACGTCGAGCAGGAAGCCGACGCCCAGGGACAAGTTTCAAAGCGCCCTCGGGTCCAGCGCGCAGTTCCGGCGGCCACCCCGAGACCGCTCAACTTTTTTGAAAGACTATTTGGTGGAGGACGACGTCAGGCTCCGCAGCCGACGCCCGTTCCACGTCGTCGGTTTTAACAATTAATGGCGATCCAACGAGCAATGAGCAGTTACTTCATCATGCTTCCGCTCGAGATCGCGCAACCTTTGGAGATTTATGTTGGACAGAGTAAAAAAGATTTTAGGTATCGGTGCACGCAAGACCGGGAACAAACTGGTAGTCAGTGTGGAAAAACTCGAGCGGCGAGTGGCCTTGCTCGAGAACGGCCGTCTCGAAGAATATAGCGTCGAGCGCAGCGGCTCACGCAACATCGTCGGCTGCGTTTACAAAGGCCGGGTCAAGAACATCGAAATGGGCCTCAAGGCCATGTTCGTCGATATCGGTCTTGAAAAAAATGCGTTTCTCCATTTTTGGGACGCGCTTCCCGCCGCACTCGATAGCGGGATCGAAGAGGTCGACCGGCCGTCGAAGAAAAAGCGCAGCCGGATCACCGCGAAAGATATTCCGAATATTTATCCGGTCGGCTCCGAAGTGATCGTCCAGGTCACGAAAGGCCCTATTGGAACGAAAGGGCCGCGGGTCACAACCAATTTGAGTTTCGCCGGCCGCTATCTGGTGTTGATGCCGTTCAGCGATCGGAGCGGTGTTTCCCGGAAAATAGAAGATCCCAAAGAAAGAAACCGGCTGCGAAAAATTTTGCGCGAACTCGATATACCGGAAGGAATCGGCGTTATTATTCGCACTGTTGGCGAAGGCCAGCGGGCCCGTTATTTTGTGCGCGATTTGCGTTTTCTTCTGGATCAGTGGGCGGACGTCGAGCAGCAGATCCGCGACAAGCCCGCGCCTTGCCGGGTGTTTGAAGAGCCTGACCTGGTCGAGCGCACGGTCCGCGATTTCCTGACTGAAGAAATCGATGAAGTCTTGATCGACGACCGCGAATCGCTCGAACGAATGGTCCAGTTGGTCGATAAAATCTCGAGACGGTCTCGCGGCCGTCTCAAGCAATATGATGGAGCCGAACCAATCTTCGAGGCGCTCGGCGTCCAGAAACAAATCGATGACGCGTTTCATCGGCAGGTCTGGTTACGATGTGGCGGTTACATCGTGATTGATGAGACCGAAGCTCTCGTTGCCGTCGATGTGAATACCGGTCGCAACAAAGGCGGCCGCGATCCGGAGAAGGCAATTTTGCAAACGAACCTCGAGGCTGCGGACGAAATCGCGCGCCAATTGCGTTTGCGGAATATCGGCGGCCTGATCATCGCGGACTTCATCGACATGAAAAGCCGCAAGGATCAGCAGGCGGTATTTAACTTGATGAAAGAGCGGCTGCGCCGCGACAAGGCCAAAACCCACGTCCTGCCGATTTCACAGCTCGGGTTGATGGAAATGACGCGGCAACGCGCTCAAGAAAGTTTGAGCGACACGATCTATGAAAATTGCCCGTACTGCGGGGGGCGCGGCGTGGTTAAAACGTCCATGACCACCAGCGTGGAATTGCATCGAATGTTGAACACTGTGATGCGGAAATATCAGGACACTGTTCACGATTTTCGCGTCATCCTGAATCCCGACGTGCTCAAGCGATTGAAGGAAGAGGACGAAGAATTGTTGATCGAACTTGAGCGGCGATATGCGGGCAAATTGATGTTCCGTGGCGATCCAACGTATCACCACGAAAAGTTCATCGTCACTGATGCCAACACCGGGGCCGAGCTCAAGTCGTAAGCGGCAATTGGCAATAGCGCCGGGGAACGGCAGCGGTTAGGGGATTGCCCAGGGGAGGGCGGGGCTGTGCTGGACCTCAATTTAGGGGGTTGACCACCCCCCAGCGTTTTGTTAGAACGAGCGGTCTTGGGTAAAAATAGGGCGAAATTCGGTGCTTGACGGTGGGTAACGGTTTCGTGTTAAAAGGCACGGAACAACCTAAACCGGCCTCGGATTGGCCCTGAAACAGCCTATAAAAAACAATTATTTTTTTTATTGACGAACTTCTGCAGAAACCCTAAACGCATAGCCAAGTTATGAAAAAACTGACCTTAACCTTTTGCGCATTGTTCGCATTATTCGCAGCAGCGCCGGCAATTTTTGCCGACGGCCCGGAACAGTATTCCGGCAAGAAAGAAGTGATGCAGCCAGCACCTGCTGTTTGCGACTTCTATCGCGCTCATGAATGGGACCTCGGAATTTGGGCCTCATGGTCCTTTGCGGCCGACACCGGCCACTTCGACGTTCCGGAAGTTGATCCTTTCACACCGGATACCGACCCGAGCACGTTCGATATCGCCACCGGCTTCTTTGGAGAACAGCTGAGCGACAATCCGAAGGAACGAATCAATCTCGGTCAGTGGAGCAAGAACCAACTTTGGGCTCGTGACGATTCGTGGGGCGGTGGTGTTGACGTAAAATATTTCTGGAGCCGCTACTTCGGCATCGGTGTCGAAGGCCTCGGATTTGCCGCCAAAACCAACTTTTCGGGCGGCGGCCTGATGACCATGACCGCGCGCTATCCGTTGGGACGCTTTGCGCCTTACGCATGGTTCGGTCTCGGTTTCATCGACGGCGGTGCGACCACCTACAAGTATTTCAATGAGAGACCCGTTGCCACGGCCCCTGGTACAACGCTTCCGGGCGGCGCCGCTATTTTGTATCCGGGCGGTATCTCTCCTTACACCGGTCTCTTCGTTACCAACGAGCAGGAATTCTGGACCACGGATGCGGTTTATAACCATGACGTTCGTGGCCTCGGTCAGTTAGGCCTCGGCTTGGAATTCCGGGTCACCTGCCACATCGGTTTAATGGCTGACTTCTCGTGGAACTTTGTCTTCGGCCACAACGAATCAGATCGGCTGACAACTTTCACCGAGCAGGGCACCAACATCACCAACTTCTTCGGAGCCCCGTTCGCGCGGACGCCGGTTATCAACACGGCGCCGAAACTGATCCCTGGATCAGGCAGCGATAATCAGGATTTCGGAATGGCCCGATTCGGTGTCACGTTTTCGTACTAAGGTCAGAAAAGCGTAATTTAAACGCCGGAATGCCTCGAGCATTCCGGCGTTTTGCTTTTCAGCCGGACGCGTTTGCGCAAGCGGCTGTCAGCGTAAAAGTATAGACATGTCATTCGCTTCGGTTTTGGACAATCTTGCTCTCCGGAAATCCGATTCGGTCCGCCAGTTCGAGCAACTGATCGCGGCCAAGTCGGACATCGAGCTCGAATCGATGGCGCAAGAATCGCGAGCGCTGACTTTGCAGAATTTTGGGCGGACCATGCGCTTGTTCGCGCCTCTTTATCTTTCGAACGAATGCATCAACAACTGTCAGTATTGCGGCTTTTCGCGCGATAATCCGATTTTGCGCGTCACCTTAAGTGTCGAGGAAGTAATGGCGGAGGCGCGTTACCTTCGGGACGCGGGGTTTCGCCAGATTCTGCTGGTGGCGGGCGAGCATCCCAAATTTGTGAGCGGCGGTTATTTGACCGACTGCGTTCGTGCCCTGTCGTCCGACTTTCCTTCAATCGCAATTGAAGTTGGACCGATGACAACCGACGAGTACCTCCCGGTGGTGCGGGCTGGTGCTGAAGGTCTGGTGGTTTATCAGGAGACTTATCATCGTGGCGCCTACGCCGAGTTGCACACAGCTGGACCAAAACGCGACTTTGATTACCGCTTGGATTCTCCGGAAAGGGCATACGCCGCCGGTTTTCGACGGATTGGCATTGGAGCGTTATTGGGATTGTGGCGCTGGCAGGATGAGGCCGTCGCGCTTGCCGCTC
>JAJPJU010000307.1 GCA_021324035.1 Spartobacteria bacterium
AGCATGTGGACCTGAAGCGGTCTCTCAAAAATTTGGCCAGACGATTGCCGTTTCGGCCGCTCTTGCGATTTCTTTACGTTTATATCTGGCAAAAGGGTTTTCTGGATGGCCGCGAGGGCTATTATTTCGCCAGGCTCCACGCCGCCTACGAGTTTTTGATTGTTGCCAAAACCTACGAGTATAAAAAGCGCAACGAGCGAATCTGACGCGTCGTTGTTTCAGTAGGCCGTTTTCGGCGGCTTCACCAGGTGCCAGAACGTCCGCATGATGATTGCCAGCTCGAGCGACAGGTTCCAGTTCTCCAAATACTCAATGTCGCATGCGACACGGTTGGCAATATCGGCGCTATTGCGCGCCTCGCCGCGGTAGCCTCGGACCTGGGCAAGGCCGGTGATTCCGGGCTTCACGAAGGTGCGCACGTGATAATTCGCCATGTATTTGGAAAATTGCTGGTTGTGCTCGATTAGATGCGGTCGCGGGCCGACAATGCTCATGTCCCCGCGCAGAACGTTCCAGAATTGGGGGACCTCATCGATGCTCAATTTTCGAAACCATTTTCCCAACGGATAAATACGTTCGTCCTCGAGACTGGCCTGCCGGGACAGTTCGCCATTGTTCGAGTGCATCGTCCGAAATTTGTAAATCTCGAATTGCCGGTTCTGAAGGCCGGCGCGTTGTTGGAGATGGAAAAGCGGACCGGGTGATTGCAATCGTTGGCTGACGAACACGATCACAGCCAGCACTGGAAAAACGAAAACGATGATTGGAATTGCGATTGCGACATCAATCGCGCGTTTCAAAAATTGGTTGAGCGGATTCTCCAGCGGTTCCTCCCGCAGCCCGATAAACCGGAAGCCGCCGTCTTCGAAATGGGTGACCGAATGGCGGAGTTTTTCTTCGAGATCGCTGAGGATCAACAAACGAATGCCGAGTTGATCGCAGATCTGAATGACGTTCTGGTAGGCGTTGGCGAAAAGCGGAAATTCCAACAGGATAACCTGAGTAATTCCCCGTTCCCGAATCACCTTCTCGATCTCGTCCGCCTTGCCGAGGATCGGAATACCGTCCCGGGTTTGATCGAGGCTTTCGTCGCAAATCAGGCCAACCGTTCGCAATCCGATTTCGGACTTGCGTTGAAGCCAGTCCCCAAGTTGTTCGGCCCGCCGGCTGGTCCCGACCAGCAGCGTTTTGTCTTCAGTGCGGAAAATTCCCCGGGCAAGAATCGCGGGGAGATAGTAATGCGAGAACAGAAGCGCGACATAAAGCCACGGCACAAAATTGAAGAAAAACACACGCGAAATGAACGCGTCCTTGGCTGCGATGAGATAAATCACAAGCAGACCGACGCTGGCAACGGTCTGGCGAAGACTGAGCCGGTGCGGCCGCAACAACTCGTTTTGCAAAAAGTAATTCTTCGAGCGGGTGATCGCCTCCAAGAGCATGCCGAGCACGAGCAAGCCGCAGTAAAGGCCGTATCGGCGCCAGGTTAGCTCGGCGCCCGGCGAATAAAAAGTGACCATGATCCAGACTCCGAGCCAGAAAAGGCCGGCCACCATGACGATCTGGCAAAACAGAAAAAGGCGGTAAAGTCCTTCCGTCCGTTGCGTGACCATGTTCTATTGAGCTCCGCCGAGAGCCAGAGTACGCGATGGCGGCAGACCTTCAACTCGTGGTAAACTTTCCGCGTTCATGAGACTTCAATTGCGAAGACGGATCGCTCTTAGATCAAAAAGCGATTCCCATACCATTCCAGTGCCTTCAGCCTGATGGAAAACGCTCTCGATCAGCCAGAATCCGGACGCAGGATCACGGCCGGTCCATTCCCGGAAGCGTTTCTCGCACTGCTCCCCGTCCTGGCCTGCTTTTTGGGCGGCGCCACTCAGAAGACGGCGGAAGGAATCGTTTTCGCAGTCCTCGGAATTTTCCTGGTGTTGCGACCACCTCGCTATTCACTGGGTTGGCCGATCAATCTGGTCCTGTTCGCGCTTTTGCTTTGGCCTGCCGTTGGTTTTCTGCCGGCTAATTGGTTTTACCTGCCGACGTGGCGCGTCGCTTTCACTAACGACCTGGGAATTTCACTTCCGCCAACGGTGAGCCCGCAGCCGTGGATCACATTGAGCTGCTGGGTCAGTCTGCTGGCTGGTCTGTGCTGGCTCTACGTGATGTGCAGCGAACAGCTTGGGTTGCGTGAAGCGCGGACCGCGGTCCGAATGTATACGGCCGGAATTGTCATTTTGGCGGCGATTTGCGTTTTGCTGTGGCTCCGGCATACCACCTTGCCATTCTGGCATAACGCCCGCGGATTCGGCCCGTTTCCCAACCGCAATCAAACTGGAAATCTGTTCGGATTGGCCGCAATCATGGTTTTGGTCTGCGGCCTGGACGATCTTCGCAAAGGACGGAAACGCTGGATCGCCTGGGTCGTTGCGCTTGGGTTCGTCATTGCCGCCGTAATTTTGAATTATTCGCGCGCGGGAGTTGGTCTGCTCGTCGCAGGTAGCGCGCTTTGGCTCGGCGTTTTTTCTCTCCGGCAACGCTCAGTCTCGAAAGTCGCGGTCGTTGTTTCGTTTTTGCTTCTTCTCGGCACGGCCTTGCTCGTTTTCGGCGGGCAAACCTTGGAACGATTTAATCTTCGAAATCTGAGCGGCCCGGACATCTCAGGCGATTTTCGGTGGCGGATTTTTTCGGATGTTTTCCAACTGCTACGCGATTCGCCCTGGGTCGGAATAGGTCTCGGAAATTTCAGCCCTGTTTTCGCCACCTTTCGCGCCGCATCTTTCAACGAGCAACGCGCGATCCATCCGGAGAGCGATTGGCTTTGGCTCTGGAGTGAGTTGGGATGGGTGGCGGTAGTTCTCGTGATTGCCGGATTCGTTTTAATTCTCCGAAAAGTTTTTCCACTTCAGGAAGGAACGAATCAGCGATATCGCCTCAGCACTCTTATCGCCGCGATCCTCTTTGCATTGCATGGTTTGGTTGACGTGTCCGGTCATCGCGTCGGCACCATATTCGCAGCGATTTTTCTGCTCGGGATTTCGGTGCACCGGCCTTTTTCTTTTCGGCGAATGGGTTGGCCGTCGGTTTTATTCCGCCTGACGGGCTTGGCCTTGGTTGTTATCGGCGTTTCGTGGGCTGTCTCGGCGCGCGGCCAAAAATTGTTGCCAGGTTCGATTGGGGTAGGCAGTGCCAAACACTTCGCCGTTATCGCCAATCAAGAGCACGATTTCAAAGAAGCGGTGCGGCTCGCGAATATAGGACTGCAATGGGCGCCGCTCGATTGGGAGCTTTATTTCTCGCGCGCGATTGCCGAAGTCTCGCTGAAGCAAAACGAGGATGCGCTGGCGGATTTCAGGCGGGCGCGTTTTATCGAGCCGAGCTCGTTCGAGCTTCCACTCGCGGAAGGGACGGCGTGGCTCGCGGCGAAGCAGCCTCAGTTGGCCGCAACCGCATGGCAGGAAGCGCTTCGTCGAGCCGGGCAATCGCAACGGGCCTCAGTTTACGCGCGCATGCTCAGTGATGCTTCGCTGCATAGTCCCGAGTTGCGCCGCCTTCTCGCCGAGCGCGGAGTCAGTCGTCACGATTTGGCATTGCCTTATCTCAGCCAACTCGGCGGCGCGGAGTTCAATAGCGCGTTGACCCAGGTCTTGAACGCTGATCCAAATCTCACTTCGTATTCGGAGCCGGAAAAGCTTGCGTTGTTTTCACTTTGGTCGGACCGCGGGGACGGTGAAATGCTTGCCCGGGCGATCCAACAGCATCCGGACTGGTTGTCCTACGCCTGGTTCGGCATGGCGAAGTATGATGCGAGCAAGAACGATTTTCGCGCCGCGTACGATCTCACCCAAAAATATGGCGGCCCGGCCGCGCTGCCGCGTATTTCGTCCAACGCCTCACTGATTGAATTGGAAAGTCAGTTCCGAGCCTCGCCGGATAATTATGCGATCGGTTACGAATTGTATCGTGCCCAACAACAGGCGGGCCGGACCGATGACGCGCTAAATACGTTGCGCCATTTCAGCGAACGCCGAAACTCGCCGGTCTATTTCAAATACCTCGAGTCCCAGCTTTGGGCTGAAAAACAAGATTACGAACGCGCCTGGAAAGCCTGGGAATCATTTCACGCCGCTCAAACCAGCGCGAAGTAACTTTGGATTGCGGCACGTATTCGCGCCGCTTTTATTCCGCCAGCGCTGCCTGTGCTGCTGCAAGCCGGGCGATCGGAATACGGAACGGGCTGCAGCTGACATAATCTAATCCGAGGCGGTGACAGAATTTTACGCTGTTCGGTTCGCCGCCATGCTCGCCGCAAATTCCGAGTTTGATCTTCGGCCGGGCTTTGCGCCCGAGATCACACGTCATTTCCATTAACTTTCCGACACCGCGTTGGTCGATCGAGGCGAACGGGTTCGTTTCGACAATGTCGAGCTCGGCATAGTGCGGGAGGAAGCTTCCGGAATCGTCGCGGCTCATCCCGAGCGTGGTCTGAGTCAGGTCGTTGGTGCCAAAGCTAAAGAACTCCGCATCACGCGCAATCTCGTCGGCCAGCAGACATGCCCGCGGAATTTCGATCATCGTGCCGACCAGATAATCAAACTTGGTTTTCTTTTTCTTCGCCACCTCCTCGGCCACGCGATTCACAATGTCGATTTGGAGTTTCAGCTCTCGCGGAAAACCCACCAGCGGGATCATAATCTCCGGCCGGACTTTGATTTTCTTGGACTGAACCTCGGCCGCCGCTTCGAAAATAGCGCGGGCCTGCATTTCGGAAATTTCAGGGAACGTAATCCCGAGTCGACAACCGCGATGTCCAAGCATGGGATTGAATTCGTGCAGTTCGTTTACTCTTCGGGCGATATGTTCGACCGATATGCCCAGCTTTTCAGCCAGCTCCTTTTGTTGCTCGTGATCATTCGGCAAAAATTCATGCAGCGGCGGATCAAGAAATCGGATCGTGGCGGGGAGTCCCTTTAGTTCGGTGAAGATGCCAACGAAATCTTCCCGTTGATACGGCAGCAGTTTTTTCAGCGCGTGTTCGCGCTCGTTTTTCGTGCCGGCCAAAATCATCTCGCGCATTGCGTCGATTCGGTCGCCTTGGAAGAACATGTGCTCGGTCCGGCAAAGGCCGATTCCCTCGGCACCGAACGCGATCGCATTCGCGACCTGGTCAGGAGTATCGGCGTTCGTCCGAATCCCGAGGATGCGAAATTCGTCCGCCCAGGTCATCAGCTTGGCGTACTCGCGATAGGTCAGGCTTTTCTTTGCATCGAGCGAGCGATCGACCAGTACTTGAATGATTTCCGATGGCGCAGTGGTGACCTCACCGGCAAAAACTTCGCCCGCACTTCCATCGATCGAAATATAATCGCCTTGTCTCAGGGTCGTTCCGTTCGCGCTGAGCGTGTGTTTCCGATAGTCGATTTCGATTCCGCTCGCTCCGCAGACGCAGACTTTTCCCATCTGCCGGGCGACCAGGGCGGCATGCGATGAAACGCCGCCGCGCGAGGTAAGAATTCCCTCGGCCGCAATCATTCCCCGAAGGTCTTCCGGGGAGG
>JAJPJU010000176.1 GCA_021324035.1 Spartobacteria bacterium
ATCGAGTATGCCGTCTCGGGACAGTCCGTATTTACCCGGTTCGTCAAGTTGCCGAATATCGATGAAGACCGGATCGACCAGATCATCGGATTCGAAGCGCAACAGAATGTCCCGTTTCCGATCGACGAAGTGGTTTGGGATTACCAGTTGATCGGCGGAGGCGGAGAAGAGCAAATCCAGGTCGTGCTCGTCGCGATAAAGGCGGACTTGTTGGATGAGATCAACGGCGCAGTCGAAGAAACCGGTTTGCGGACAGCGGTTGTCGACGTCGCGACGATGGCGCTCTACAACGCATTCCGTTACAACTACAGCGAGCTACCGGGTTGCTCGTTGCTGGTTGATATCGGCGCACGCACCACCAATCTGTTGTTCGTCGAGCCGCAAAAGATTTTCTCGCGTAGTATTCCGATCGGCGGCAGTTCGGTAACTGCGGCGATTGCGAAGGAATTTGGCGAACCGTTCGCAGCGGCAGATTTTCGAAAGAAGCGCGACGGCTTTGTCAGTCTGGGCGGCGCCTACGCCGAGCCATCAGATCCCGAGGTAGCGCGGGTTTCCAAATTGATGCGCAGCACCATGACGAGGCTTCACGCGGAAGTGATGCGTTCGATCAGTCATTATCGAGCCCAGCAACAGGGAAGCGCGCCGGAGAGACTGTTTCTTTGCGGCGGAACCGCCAGCACGCCCTATATGCGGGAATTTTTCCGCGAGAAGTTGCAGCTGCCAGTGGAGTATTTTAATCCGCTGCGAAACGTCGCAGTCGTACCGACGGCTCCGGTGGAAGAGTTAACGCGTTCGGCGCATTTACTCGGCGAATTGGTCGGGCTGGCGTTGCGAACGGCTGGCGATTGTCCGATGTCACTGAATCTGCGTCCGGCAATCGTCGCTCGGCGGCAGGAACTTGAAAAACGCCGCCCGTTCTTTGTCATGGCGGCAGCCGCGGTTGTTCTCGCCCTTCTGGGCTGGGGTTTTTATTATGCCCGCGCGTCGCAGGTCACGGCCGCCGCCGCGGAAAAAATCAAAAATATCAACGCGCCGATGCGCGCTGCTGAGACGAAAATCGACAAACTGCGGCAGCAGGCCAGCGCGCTGGATGCAGTGAGTGTGCCGCTGGTGGCCGCAATCAACGATCGGTTTTTCTGGGTACAAATTCTCGAGGATCTGAATTCTCGTCTTCCCAAGGAAGACATTTGGATTACCGAACTCATTCCAACTTCCGCTGGAAAGCCAGTCGGCTACGATCCAAAACCATCCGCGGAACCTGCGCAGGCGGTAGCGCCGGCGCCGCGACTACCCGCCAAAGGCCCGAACGCCGGCCCGGCCATCGACGGCCTGCTGTTGCGCGGCCTCTATTTATATAATGCGAAACAGCAGGAGGTGGTGGTCGACTACTTCCGGAACCTGGTTGGCTCGCCGTTTTTCAACGTCGACCCGAACAACCAGGCGCGCGCGATCAAGTCCACAATCCCGAACAACACCGAATGGGCTTTTCCATACGAGCTTCATCTCGATCTCAAGAAACCGGTGCAATTGCCATGAATTGGTATCGGGAAAATCGCTGGCTCGGAAATTTTTTGATCGCGTTTGGAGCGGGCCTCATCATCGCGGTTTGGTTTTTGTTTCATGCCCAAGGCGAATTTTCGGACGCGGCTGCGCAGTTTAATGAGGTCGCAACCGAGCGCGCCCGGCTGGAACATTTGAATCCGTTTCCAAACGAGGAAAATTTTCGCAAGACCCAGGCCGCGCTTGAAACGTATGGCGCGACCCTGAATAAGACCAAAGAGGATTTGAAATCCCAAGTCGTCCCGTTGGCGCCGCTCGCCCCAAACGAATTTCAAACTCATTTGCGCGAGGCGATTGCCAATGTCACCGAAAGAGCGCGCACGAATAAGGTGAAGCTTCCGGAGAACTTTCATCTCGGATTCGATGAATTTACCGCTTCGTTGCCTGACACAGCGGCTTCACCGCTCCTGGGCCAGCAACTCGGCCAGGTCGAATTGCTCGCGAACATTTTGATCGATAACCACGTGGACGCGATCGTTGACTTGAAACGGCCACCTCTACCCGCGCCGGCGCAGCCTGCCGGTCTAGCGGGCCCCGCGGCGGCGCGCAAGCCTGCGGCAGAAGCGGCAAAAGTAATCGAACGCGCCGTTATCGACATTGCATTTACGGCGTCCCCGACCGCGCTGCGCAAAGTTTTGAATCAAATCGCAAACTTCGACCGGCAATTTTTTATTGTTCGCACGCTGCACGTTCATGACGAGCAGGAAAAGGGACCGCCTCGGGAACAAGCCGGCGCCGCGGCAGCAGTCAGTCCTGCGCCGAATCCGGCAAATTCCCTCGGCGCACTAAAATTCATTGTCGGCAACGAACACGTGGAAGCGGCGGTGAGCGTCGAACTGGTGCGGTTTACGTTTTAACCATGGATTGGGTCCGGACAAACTACGAACGGGTGCTGCTGATCGCGGCGGCGGTATTGCTTTTTGTCTGCTCGATTTTTATTTGGAAAAACGCCGCGAGTTTCGGTTCGCAATTAAGTGTGATGCCGCCGTCGCGCGCTCAAAGAACCACATCGCCATTGGCCAAGGCAGAGGAGCTGGATGCTGCGATCGAAAAATTGCATCAACCATCGCAATGGACATTCGGCGGAAGGTCCGGACTTTTTGTCCCGGAAAAACATTTTATCGGAGCGAACGGTTTGCCGGCGACACTCCAAACTACGGAGGTTCATCCTCCAGTTCCGAACGAATGGCTGGAACAATTTGGATTGCCGATCGCCGATGCGGACGTTCTCGAGCAGGACCCAGACAATGACGGATTCAATAATCTGGACGAATGGGCCGGCCATACCAGTCCGAGCGACGTTAATTCGCATCCAGAATATTACACGAAACTCAAACTGAGATCGGCCGCGGAGGAGCCGTTTCGTCTCGTGTTTTCGTCATGGGTTGGCGGCACCTTCGCGATCAATACGATCGACATGAAACAGCCGACCCAGTTCGTGAAGGTCGGCGACTCGATCAAGGGAACTCGATTCAAGGTGACGAAATTCACTGAGAAATACGAAAAAAATAAATACGGGACCAACGTCGACGTTTCCGAGTTGACCTTGGAGCAGGAGGAAACGCATCAGCAGCTGACTTTGACAAAAGAAAAGGTGGCCATGTCCCCCGAATCGGTCGCCACCTTCGTTTATACCTGGGGCGGGCGTCAGGAATTCCAGGTGCGAAAAGATCAGGAATTTTCATTGAAACCGCAGGAGCAGATCAAATATAAACTGATAGACGTTGGACCGGCCAAGGCGGTGATCGTGAACTCGCAAAGGGCAGACGAGCCGATCGAAATTGGACCGCTCCAACAATGACCCGCCAATGAAATCCCGCCAAACCCGTCACGCCTTTCGGGTGACAGCCATTGCGATTGGTGTCCTTTTCTCGGCAACCATATTCGCCCAAAACGTTGACCGCATCTCAAAGGAAGAAGTGGCCCGGCGTCAGGCCGGACTGCCTCGCGGAGTGGCAGCAGTCGCGCGCGGACAGGCTGCGATGCAGGCGAGAAATTATCGCCTGGCGCATGATGAATTTCGAACGGCGTTAAATTTCTTGCCCGATGCGGTCACGTCGGAAAAAGCGCATGATGATGCGATCACTGGTTTTTGTGACAGCGGCGTAAGAGTCGCCGAGCAGGACGTCGCTGAGGGGAATTATCCTGAGGCCGAATCGATTCTGCGCGAGGTGTTGCAGGATCGTTACGATCCAAATTGCCGCGCGGCGTTGGAGATGCTCGCACATTTGCAGCAGCCCGGTTACTTCAATAAGACGAGCGGACCCAAGTTCATCGAGAAAGTTGAGCAGGTGAAACAACTCCTCGCCGAGGCCCAGGGTTATTACGACACCGGCCGCTTCGATCTCGCCTTCAAGAAATACGAACAAGTCCTGGCCATCGATCCCTACAATAGCGCGGCGCGTCGCGGCGAAGAAAAAATCGACAACGCCAAATACAACTACGCGGAAGATGCTTACAACGAAACGCGGGCTCGCGCGGTTTGGCAGGTTGAAAAAGGTTGGGAAAATCCGGTCAAGCAGTACGGCAAGAACGTCGAGCCGCTGGCGGCGGATTTTCAACGCGACGTGACCGGCACTGCGCGAATCACCCAAAAATTAAATTCGATCATTATTCCGCGGGTCGAGTTTCGCGATGCCAGCGTTCGCGAAGCGATCGATTTTCTCCGGCAACAGGCCGCCGCCAACGATCCAAATCCGGATGAGAAAAAAGGTGTCGATATTGTTTTGCGAATGGCTCCGCTCGGCCAAATCGCTCCTCCTCCAATTCCAGTAGAGCCCGCGCAACCGAATGCCGGCGGTCCGGGAGCGCCAGCTGAAGCGGCGCCTCCTAGCGCAATGACCACTCCGGCGGTTGCCAAGCCGCTTATTGCTCCGGCAATTGTCCCATCGTCGGCGATTTCGCCGGCGGACGCCCGAATCACGATAACCCTCAATCAAATTCCGTTGGGTGAAGCGCTGCGTTACATCGCCAGCCAGGCCGGATTAAAAGTAAAAGTGGAGCCGTATGCGGTGTCGATCATTCCGATCAGCGAGCAGAGCAACGATCTGATTACCAAAGAATATCGCGTCCCGCCCGGTTTTATCAGCACGAGCGTCAACATCGGAGCGTCGGCATTGTCGCAAGGTGCATATAAAACCGGGACGGCCACCGGGCCGGCTCCTGGAGCGGGCGGCACAGGAAAGGATACTGAGGAATCGACTGGTGGACATCAGCTCGTAAATCGGGAGGGCGCGAAGGAATTCTTGGAAAGCCAGGGTGTGCCGTTTCCGCCGGGAGCCAGCGCGCATTTCCTTCCGCAAAGCAGCCGGCTGATCGTCCGCAACACCGCCGACGATCTTGAGCTGGTCGACGCCATTGTAGAACAAGCCAGCGTTTCCGGACCGAAACAGGTTGAGATCGAAGCGAAATTTGTCGAGATCAATCAAAACAATTTGAAGGAGCTCGGCTTTGATTGGCTGCTCGGACAGTTCAACGTCGGAAATCACAAACTTTTCGCCGGTGGCGGTACTTCCGGCACCGGGAACCCGGTAAATCCTGCGGACTGGCCGTTTGTGCCGCCTGGCAGTCAGACGCCGGTTGGACAATTTCCAATCACCGCGGGTAATCGCAGCGGAACCATGGCCATCAGTGCCAACGCAATCGACGCATTGTTATTTCCAACCATGGGTTCCAGCGCGCTTGCGCCCGGAATTTTCGGATTGTCCGGCGTCTTTACCGATCCCCAATTCCAGGTGGTTGTTCGCGCTCTGAATCAAAAGAAGGGAATCGATTTGCTCTCCGCGCCGAAAATCACGACGAAGAGCGGTCAGCGCGCCGTGATCGAAATCGTCCGGGAGTTCCGTTATCCCACCTCCTTTACTGAACCGAAGGTGCCGGACATTCAGGGGCGGGGAAGTAGCAATTCGACATCAACGACGATTGCACTGCCAGTTGTCGGACCTTCCACTCCATCAAATTTCGAAACCCGAAACACCGGAGTCACTTTGGAAGTGGAACCGGTGGTCGGCCCGGACGGCATCACGATTGATTTGAATCTGGTTCCACAAGTGGTCGAGTTCGAAGGCTTCATCAATTACGGGAGCCCAATCAAAACCGTGAATCCTGCCTTGCTCGGATTTTCACCGTCAACTTTGCTCGGAACCACCGACGAGGCGATCACGCTCACCGACAACGTCATCAACCAGCCGATCTTCAGCACCCGCAAAGTCACGACGAGCGTCAGTGTCTGGGACGGACAGACTGTTGTTCTTGGTGGATTAATGCGCGAAGACGTTCAGAAAGTCGAAGATCGGACGCCGTTTATTGGCGACCTTCCGTTGGTGGGCCGGCTTTTCCGGACGAATGTCGACCAGCATATTAAACGAAACCTGATTATTTTCGTGACGGCGCGGCTCGTGAATCCGGCCGGCCAATTGATCAACCAGGCGGAAGAAGAAGAGGAAGCAGTTGAGCCGCCGGTGTTGCAGGAAATTCCCGCTTACAAGAAATAGACGCAGCGCGTTTTCCTGGGATAAGCTCGCAAGCGTAGGCTTCAATAACTTGATTCCCAGTGACTTAGTCGGCTATCTCTTTCGTCGAGTGCGTTTTTTTAAATAAAACGTAATAAATCCGTGGCCGAGAAGCCGCGTTTGTCGGATAATATCAATCAGTGATATATCGGCAATCCGCGATCAGCAGATCGCGCGACGTTGGACGGCAAAGAAAGCTGAGCTGTTCGGGCTGATAGAATTACCGGTCACCATGTCCCGCCAAGAGTGGGAGTGCTGGCTCAAGAAACAACAACTCAACAGAAGGTTAACTAAATAGAATGAAATTATCTATAATTGTCCCCGCCGTTTTTACGGCACTCTTAATCCCAGCCGCGAGCCACGCTGCCGTTTGCTCGGTCCCATCCGGTTCTTATCCAACCATCCAATCGGCTGCCAACGATCCGACCTGCACTCAGATCAACGTCGCCGCTGGCCCCTACAGCGAAAACGTCGTCGTCAATTATTCAACGACGATCAATGGTGCGCAGGCCGGTAACAGCTTCAGCGGCCGAACCTCCGGCGGTCCAGCCGAGTCGACAGTGCAAGGCCTGAACCCCATCGGCTCAAATCCCGTGTTTACGATCAAGGCCGCGAATGTGGTGATCGATGGTTTTACCATCAAGAATTCAATCACAACCGGAGCGGCAGTTGGTATTGACGTGAAAGTGAGCGGAAATGGCGCGCTCATCACCAACAACATTCTTGACGGAATCATGACTTCCGACACTGGCGGCAACGGAACGGCCCAGGCGGTTGATCTCGAGACCGGACCAGACCAGGTGCAGATCATAGCGAATGAAATGAAGAATGTAACCAGCGCCCGATCCGCTAAAGGCGTTCTAATCGGTTTCAATGGTGGAACTGACCCGAGTCAAGACACTCTGATTCAGTCGAACTCAATTCACGATATCACCAGCTCAACCAGGGGTGCATACGCCGTTGTAGTGTCAAATGTAAATCCCGGTACATCAAATCTAACTGTGACGAGTAACACGATCAGCAACCTCAATGGAGGCGGTTGGGTTCATGCGATCGGTTTGGAAGGCGATGCGCCTAATGTGATGATTATGAGTAACGACTTCAGCAATCTGAATTCTAGCACGGCTGACAACATCGCTGTGTGGTTCGAGAACGAAGACGTCTCTTTTTCTTCTGGCACAGTGAACGGAAACAATTTCAACGTGAACGCGCCAATCTACGGCATCGCAGTACATCCGGCTTTGTCCGGCTCACCAGTCGATGGTACTTGCAACTGGTGGAATAGTTCTACTGGCCCGACCAATCCGAGCAATTCGGGTGGGACTGGTGCGCAAGCCAGCGCCAACGTTACGTTTTCTCCGTGGCTCATATCGCCTGGACCTAACGCACTCTGCGCTGCGAACCAGAAAGACTGTCACGACGCTGCGGAGCAAC
This sequence comes from Spartobacteria bacterium, assembly GCA_021324035.1. Lineage (GTDB taxonomy): Bacteria > Verrucomicrobiota > Verrucomicrobiia > Chthoniobacterales > UBA10450 > AV40. The sequence continues at coordinate 7,506 of JAJPJU010000176.1, forward strand.
AGGAAAAGGATTTCAACGACCAACAGAAGGCCGATAAAAAGGCGTTCGATGCCACACATCCTACACCTGACCAGAGGAAAGCCTTCGACAATCACCAGAAAGCTGACAAGGCAGCATTCCAAGCTCAGTACAACAGTGAGGAAATGCAGTGCAAGCAGCTTCCCAAGAATTAATCGATATTTAACGAAACTCTCGGAATCAGCGGCCCGTGTCACAAGCGCGGGCCGCTTTTTTTTGTGTCGCCGCGCACCGGCCAATGTGTAAGGCGGACATGCCCGCGATCGGGATTACCGGGGGGAGTTTCAACAGGCAAAATTGGTTTCGGCGAATTCTTCGCGTGAAGTCCAGTTTTCGTTCTTCAGGAGAGCCACCTGATACCTAAAAAGTATGATGTCGAGCCTAACAAGTATTGGCCAGATAGAAACTGCATCCGTATTGGCGGTTCATGCCGCAGCCAATTATCTGCCTGGTTCACCGATGTAAATCGGAAGCACGAGCCGGGCGACCTTTAGCTGCGATCTCTGCAGGAATCTAAATAAAGAAAGAAAAACGAAGAAGTATGAAAACCAAAACTAGATTGCTCGCCCTACCGCTATTGGGCCTCTTGGGCGCCACGTTGGCGTTCAACGTTTCAACTGCCCACGCCGCGACGATTAACGTCCCGGGTGATCAGCCCACCATCCAGGCTGCGGTCGCCGCAGCCAATCCAGGCGACACGATTGTGGTCGCGCCGGGAACCTACTCGGTATCCCTCGCGAACATCAACAAGCCGCTGACATTACTAGGCGCCCAAGTCGGAGTGGACGCGCGGAGTGGTCGTCCCGGGGCGATGGAGTCCATCATCGCGGGGTCGGGATTCGGAACGTTCTTCCTCGCTGCAGATAACATCACGTTCGACGGATTTACCTTCACGAACCTGAAGGGCCGAGAACTCAATTCCACGTCCACCGCCAATGCCAACAACTTCACGATGCGCAACTGCATCTTGCAGGGCAGCAGCATTGATCCGGGGTATAACACCGGAGCAATTCAATTCGAAGGAGACGTAGGCCGAACCGCAGACGGCTTGCTGTTCGAACAGAACCTGTTCACGGCGGACAAGGGTGAGTTGTTCCTCATGGAGCGTGGCATGGATAACGGGACGATCCAAAACAACACCTTCCACGGCGACACCGTTTCGTTCGGTCCGTTCGGCAACCGCACCGGTTGGGTGATTCAGTCAAATGAGTTCAATGGTGACGTGCCCGGCCATGGCCCCTACTGGGGTTTTGGTTTCAACGCGAATCTGGGGGATGTGATTATCCAGAACAACACCGTTTCGAAGATGTCAGTAGGCTTTGGCCAGATTTCGGTCGTAGGCGGGTTAATCACCGGAAACACGTTTGACGACAACTCATTCGCCGCGTTCCAGCTTTGGGGCGGTGAGTTCGGTACGGTCGTGTCAGCGAACGTGACGATTCAGAATAACACGATCAATTACAATGGGACGGCTTGCACCGGGTTTGCCGACGCAGCTCATGGAATCAGGCTGCGCACGGGCTTGGACGCGTCCACCATTCACCTGCATGAAAATAACTTCATGAACCTTGGCGTAGGCACGTGCGGACAGGCCTGGGCCATCAGACAAAATGGCTCGAACACGGCCGATGCGGAATGCAACTGGTGGGGCACAACGGACCCCACTGTGATAGCCACAATGTTCGGCCAGGGTGCTGTGGATTTCACCCCGTGGCTTCTATCGCCCGCGCCTAATGGAATCTGCGCATCAAACCAGAAGGACTGTCAGGCCGCTGTCGAGCAACAGGAGAAGGATTTCAACGATCAACAAAAGGCCGATAAAAAGGCGTTCGATGCCACGCATCCCACGCCTGATCAGAGGAAAACCTTCGACAATCAGCAGAAGGCTGACAAGAACGCCTTCCAACAGCAGTACAAGGCGGAGGAGATGCAGTGCAAGCAGCTTCCCAAGAAATGAGTTAATCAAGCTTTTCACTTTTCAATAAGGCAAAGCTTGGCGGCCCGTGTTAACGCACGGGCCGCTTTTCTTTTTCGCGGATTTAGTTCAATGATGGCATCGCCATATGCCCGCAATCGGGATCACCGGGGGAGTTTCAACTGGCAAGAGCACGTTTTGCCATTGTCTCCGAGAAATTTTGCCCACTGCTAAATTTTTCGATGCCGACCAGGCCGCGCACGATCTGGTCGATCAAGACGATGTTAAACAGGAGCTGCTCAACGAGTTTACCTTCAGCATTTTTTCTCCCAGCGGCGACTTGAATCGAGCCGCTCTTCGGGCGATAGTTTTCCAGGACGCAGCTAAAAGGCAGGCGCTCGAAAAGATTCTCCATCCGCGGATCCGTCAGCAATGGAGAACTGAAGCGGACAAGCACCGCACATCTCCCGAATTTTTCTTTGCAGACATTCCTCTTCTTTATGAAACCACTGGTGAAACTCTGTGTGATCGCGTGGTCGTGGTCGCCTGTTCGCACGACATCCAGCTGGCCAATCTCATGCGGCGAATGGGGATTGAGCACGAGGCTGCCGAAGCAATGATCAATTCGCAGATGCCACTCGAAGAAAAAATTAAGCGGGCCGATCACGTGGTCTGGAACAATGGCGACGAATCTGTTCTCGCAAATCAGGCGGCGAATCTGGTGGACCTCTGGCGTCAGGAAAAATGGACGAAGTAAAAAATTTAGAGGCAGGTCCGAGCCGGACTGGCATTGTGCCGGCTGCAGATCAGAACATTGCGACCGACACGGCCGCCACTACAAAAGAAGGAGCCAGTGCGGCTCGGACGGAGTTGAGTATCAACGAGCTGGAAAAGCTCGACGACCTCTTTCCCGTCGCGCGCGATTTCAATTTGCATCTGCATCCCGCGCGCACCCGGCACCATCATATTGTCGACATCGCGCGTGCTGCCCTTGGCCAGGGCGCAACGGTGACCGCTGAAGGCTTTCTCGACCAAGTCGGCGACTCGTTCGGTTTGCTTCGTTATCCAGAGCTTAATTTTTTGCCCGTGCCCGAAGACGCTTACGTTCCTCGCGCCGCCATCGATCTTTACCGCTTGCGGCCCGGTCAACATATTTGCGGCAAGCTTCGTCTCCCGCGCGACCGAGAGAAGGGTCTCGTGCTCGATGATGTTCTTATCATCGAAGGCGAGCCGGCGGAGAAATGGAGCGAGCCGACTGATTTCGAAAAACTGACGCCGCAGTTTCCGCAAGGTCGGATCATGCTTGAAAATCCGAAGACGAATTCAATCTGCGCCCGCGGAGTCGATCTGTTGGCGCCGCTTGGTCACGGTCAGCGCGGGTTGATTGTTGCTCCGCCGCGCGTCGGCAAGACGATCTTGCTCAAGGAGATCGCCAAGGCGATCCGGGTGAATCATCCGGAGATCGTTTTGATTTTGCTTTTGGTCGACGAGCGACCGGAAGAAGTGACCGATTTGGAGCGCGAAATCGATTGTCAGATTTATCATTCCAATTTTGACGAGAACGTGCAGCGACACGTCCAGGTCGCGGAGCTGGTGCTCGAGCGGGCAAAACGTTTAGTCGAAATGAAAAAACACGTCGTTATTCTGCTCGACAGTCTTACCCGTCTTTCCCGCGGCTATAACAATTTGCAGCCGAATAAGGGCCGCGTCATGTCCGGCGGTGTTGAATCGAAGGCTTTGGTTAAGCCCAAGAAATTTTTCGGAAGCGCGCGCAATGTCGAAGAAGGCGGCAGCCTGACCATCCTGGCCACGGCACTAACCGAAACCGGCAGTCGAATGGACGAGCTGATCTTCGAGGAGTTTAAAGGAACCGGGAACATGGAGCTGCATCTCGACCGCGCGTTGCAGGAGAAACGGCTCTATCCTGCGATTCACCCGTTGCTATCGGCAACCCGACGCGAGGATTTGCTTTATCACCCGGACGAATGGGAGCGAGTGCAACAATTGCGCAAAGAGATGGCTGCGCTGCCGCCGATTGAGGCGATGGAAAAATTGATCGACAACCTCAACGCGACCAAGACAAATGCGGAACTTCTGCTCAGTGGATTGAAGTGATCTATCAAAATTCGAATTTCGAAATCCGAAACAAACCCGAATGACCAAAAATTCGAACGAAGCGGTTTCCGGGATCATGTTCTTTTCTGACATGGTGATTTCGCGCTTTGCAATTGTTTCGAGTTTCGACATTCGACATTCGGGATTTGGGGCGTGATTACTTCTTCGGGCCAACTGGCCGATCTAATTCAACACATCTTGCCCCACGAACGGGTGGCCATCGATACCGAGGCCGACAGCCTCCATTGTTACCGTGAAAAGCTTTGTCTGCTTCAAATTAGCGTGCCGGGGCGCGATGCGATTGTCGATCCGCTGGCCAAGATCGATCTCGGGCCGCTTCGACAGGCGCTGGCGAACCAGGAAATCGTGCTGCACGGCGCCGATTACGATTTGCGTTTGCTTCGCCGAAACATGGAGTTCGTCCCGGGCCGCATTTTCGACACGGTGATCGCGGCGCGCTTGATTGGAATTCGCGAGTTTAGTTTGGCGGCGCTGGTGAAACGTTATTTTGACATTGAACTGGCGAAAGGTTCCCAAAAGGCGAACTGGGCCCAGCGGCCGCTCTCGGCGAAAATGGCCGAATATGCAATCAACGACACGCGTTACCTTCTGCCACTGGCCGAGCGATTGGAGGCGGAGTTGAAATCGAGCGGCCGGATCGACTGGTTCCGTCAATCCAGCCAGCGCGCTCTCGATTTTTCGGCGACAGATCGCGAACGTGACATCGATGCAGCCTGGAGAATTTCGGGAGCAGGGGCGTTGCGCGGCCTTGCGTCGGCCGTCTTGCGCGAACTCTGGAAGTGGCGCGAATGCGAAGCCGAAGCGGTGGATCGGCCGCCGTTTCATATTTTGCAGAATCGCGAGATGATTTATTCTGCCGAATCGTTTGCCGCCGGGGGTTCGCCTGATTACAAACATTTCTCAGATCGCCGGCGACGGACTTTTCGAGAAGCAGCGGCGCGAGCGCTGAAATTATCGGAAGAAGATTGGCCGGCTCGGCCAAAGCGATCGGGGTCGCGTCCAACTGCGGAAGTAGTCAAGCGCAGTGAAAAACTTCGCCACAATCGCGATCACGCCGCCAAAGAGCTTCAGATCGAAGCATCGTTTATCGCGCCGCGCGCTACCTTGGAAGCGGTCGCCGCTGAGCAGACGCTCGCTGAATCGCTCCTCGTTCCGTGGCAACGTGAGCTTTTGAAATTGTAGCCGCGATCGCAGGTCGTTCTTGAAGGTTATGGCGACAGAGGCGACCCAATCCAAACCGCATCTGGTCCGCGCGCTGAAGCTTCGGGACCTTGTCCTGTTTAATCTGGTCGCCGTTCTCGGGCTCAGGCATCTGGGAACAACCGCGAAGTTCGGTCCCGGATCGTTGTTGATGTGGCTGATCGCCGCGATCTTCTTCTTCATCCCGCAGGGGTTGGCGGTAACCGAGCTGTCGTCACGGTTTCCGAAAGAGGGCGGAGTCTATTTTTGGACAAAGCGCGCGCTGGGCGAAGGCCATGGGTTTCTGTGCGGCTGGTGTTACTGGGTCAACAACGTCCTCTACTACCCGAACCTGCTGATTTCAGCTGCGGTCATCTCGACTTTCATGTTTGGGAAGAACGGGACCGCGCTCAGTGACAGTTGGGCTTATGCCCTCCCGGTGACGCTCGGCATTCTTTGGATCGCAGTCTTAATCAACATTGTCGGTTTGGGGGCAGGCAAATGGTTACAAAATGCCGGCGGCATCGGCACATATGTTCCCGGACTCATCCTGATCCTGCTGGGGGTTTACGGCGCGACGACCGCCGCTCCGGCGAACGAACTCAGCGCCGCCACTTTGAAACCTGATCTCGGCAATTTCTCCGCGCTGAATCTGTTGGCATCAATCGCGTTTGCGTTCGCGGGGTTGGAGTTGGCTTCGATAATGGGTGACGAAGTCGAAAATCCGCGACGCAACCTGCCGCGATCAATTTTCATCTCCGCGCCATTGATCGCCATTGCCTACATTGTCGGAACCGGCGCAGTGCTCTGGTGGATACCGAACAAGGATCTCAATGTCGTTTCAGGATTTCTCCAGGCGATCAAGGCCGGCGCTGATAAGATTTCGCCGACCCTGTGGTGGATTGCTCCAGTCTGCGCTGCGCTTTATACGATTGGGAATCTCGGAAGCGTAGGTGCCTGGCTGATTGGGCCTGCGCGAATGGCGTTCGTGATCGGACTGGACCGTTATTTTCCGAAAGCCTTCGGGGCGGTTCATCCACGCTGGCATACACCGTACATCGCGATCCTGGTTCAGGCGACGCTCGGCACAATATTTCTGCTCGTTTCCGTCCTGGGGAAGGGCACGAATGTTGAGAACGTCTATCTGATTCTGCTCGACACTCAGATTCTGATTTATTTCATCCCGTACCTTTACCTGTTTATCGTCTTTTTGATTCATCGGCGGCGCGGTCAAAATCCGGGCGATGTCATGTTGGTGCCGGGCGGATCGATTGGTGCATGGTTCACCGGTGTGAGCGGTATCATCGTCACTTTGTTTGCGATAATCATCGCGACGATTCCTCCGCCGGACATGGGTATTGCCACACTGTTTCGATTGAAAGTCATCGGCGGAGCGCTCGGATTCATTCTGATCGGTGGGCTGATCTACTGGCGCGCTCGTTTTAAAAAAGCTCACTGAGGTGAACTGAAACCTTCCCGAGACGTTTGTTACGGCCG
>JAJPJU010000036.1 GCA_021324035.1 Spartobacteria bacterium
GGACGACAAAGCGACACATAAACTGACAGTTGGTGCAACCGCGCCTAACGGAACCTGGTTCGCGAAAGTCGACGAACGCGAAGGGACATTCACGATCAGTAACGCGGATTTGAACACACTGAAGTTGTCGCTGACGTCGGCGCCATCACCGACGCCGAGTCCGACTACCACGTCAAGCGTGACGCCGACGCCTTGATGCACTATTCCGGCGGTCAGAGACCGCCGCTACAGTTTCGTCGCGGTGTAAATCGTGACGATTCCACCGGAAACCGGTTCCGCGGTTGCGTTTCGAAAACCGTTTGCCTCAATCAGGCGCAGCATCGCTTCGCCGCCGGGAAATTGTTCGATCGAATCCCCCAAATAATCGTAGGCCGATTTCTGCCCCGTCAGGATGGATCCGAGAATCGGAACCATGCGATGCAGATAAAATCGATAAATCGCACGCAAAACCGGAATTCGGGGCATCGAAAAATCCATGATCAGCAAATGACTGTCGTCGCCTAGAACCCGAGCCATCTGCCGCAAAGCTGCGCTCCAATCTTTTATGTTACGCAAGCCGAAGGCAATGGTGAGGCAGTCAAATGATCCATCTCCAAACGGCAAAGCAAGCGCGTCAGCGGTCACGACTTTTCCAACGCCTTTTGACTGCGCGATCGCGAGCATTTCCCCGGAAAAGTCCGCCGCGATGATTTCCGAACGCGGCAATACTTTTTCAAGTGTGAGGGTCAGGTCACCGGTCCCGGCAGCGAGATCAATAATTTTCTTTGCCTGCCAACCGGCAACAATCTGCGCGGCGCGTCGCCGCCACAGAAAATCGCAACCGCAGCTGAGAACGTGGTTGGCGAGATCGTAACGACGCGCAATGCTGCCAAACATCGCGCGAACAGCTTCCGGACTGCGGTCCTTCGGATTGACTTCGAAATAATTCAGAGCGGTTGAGCTTCGCGCCTCGCCTGACTCAGCGCCAATCCAATTGCAAGCCACGCCGGCGGCATCACGTGCAGCAGGAGACGCGGAAACGAAGAAGTCATGTGAGCCGTCCAACTCGGCCAGCTGCTGAGAATGTAGATCAAAGAATACACAACAGCTGGAATGATGATCGTGAGCGCGAGCGCGATTTTTTCAAGTTTGCGGGACGCGAACAAATAAATCAGGGCAATGACCGCAATGAACCAAAAAATGCTCCAATGAGCTCTTTCGGTCAGCTCGGCGAAAAGAATTCCAAAAATATTGCCCAGTCTTCCAAGATTATGGCGGATGGCATCGAAACCGGGACTCTCAAAATCCGAGTGCGGCCACATATGAACCAGGCGGAGGTAAATTCGCCACGCGATGATCAAAATCGTCCCGGGCACGATCGAAACCAGAAATTGCCGCAGTCGCTGTTTTGCCAAACTCAGAATGAATCCAATGAAGACGAAAACTCCCCAAAGAATGATCCCCTCCGTCTTGGTCCACGGAAGAAATGCGCTGGCCGCGCCAAAAACCATGATGAAACGCAAGTCGCCCGTTCTGAACCAAAGCAGCAAGTAGCCGACAGCCGCCAAATAATAAGCGCTCAACGGAATATCGACATAGCCAACAACAACGCTGCCTGGATTGGCGACGGCCGAGGGAACAAATGGCAAAAGCGCGGCAATCAACAAACCCACCCAGCGTTTGCCTGATAAGCGAAAGACGAGCAGCGCGAGAAGCGGGGCGCAGGCCGCATAAAACAACGGGAAAATTATTTTCACCCAGAACTGATTCGACTCCCCCATCCATAAATAGAGCCAAAGCTCGGTGAACGGGATCGTTAACGGATATTCGGGATGACTGAAAACGCGCCCGGCACTCGAATAGTAGGCGGCTGGAATCGATCCCCCGCTGAGAAACGCATACCGCGCTTTGATTTCCCAATTGAGCAAACCATCCCAGCCGAGGGTGTGTTTGAAGGAAACGAAAATCAGAGCTGCAATCTCCAGAACAACAATGCTGCCCAGGATCCATTCAATGATGTTTGCCGGTTTCGGCAGATCAAATCTCGAGTTCGCGATTCGTTTCGTGCGCCAGCCAAAAATTGCCAGCGCCAAACAGCACACCGCAACGATCATCTGCAAGACCAAACCCGAACAAAACATTCCGCAGATCCACAGCAGCAAAGAAACGGTCCCGCACCCAAACAACCAGCCGAGACAAGCGCACTCGACCGGGTTAACGCGATCGCCTCGCGCGAGGATGGACAATGCTACGCCAAAACCCGCCAGAAAAATGATGACCAGAGCGGCAAGCAATCCAACGACAATCATGGTGAAGCTCGAGTTACCGGAACGAGAATAATCCTGGAACCGAGCTTTACTCGATTTTCCAGCCACGGCGGCGGATTAACCGAACAGAAAAGAACTCCCGCAACCATGCCAGGTTTTATGTCGACGAGTTCCTTATCGACCGTGTCGCCCGGGACTTTGATCAGCTGAACCTCCCGCGGCCAGGAAATGTAGGCCATTATCATTCCCAGGAATTCGCTCTGCGGGTTTCCGTCCCGAGTGAAAATAATAAGCCTGCCCTCCTTCCCCAAACCTTGGAACGCATCGGAAAATTTATCCGAAGCGCGATCGACTTTGGTTAACACACTCAGGTACGAGTCGATCGAGCGATTTGTTTCTGCCGGGCCGACCCGATTTTCCATGACGGCGGAGCCAACGATCGGCGCGCTGATCCAAATCAGAACGACAAAAAGCGCGGACCAGAGCCCAAGATGCAGATAAAACCGCCAGCGCATTTCGGTTTATCGGTTGCGGAGGATTGGCGCGCAACGCAGAAGTTGTTCACGGGACGGTCGAGTCCGTTTTCTTTCTAAGACCATGCGGAACTGGAAAGCTGGACGAATGCCAGCCCGGCTTGGATTTGCTCACGAGAGGACTCGAACCTCCACGGGTTGCCCCATACGGTCCTGAGCCGTACGCGTCTGCCAATTCCGCCACGTGAGCGATGGAAGTTTGATGTATGATGTTTGATGTTCGATTTGTCAAAAGGACGCGCGAAAATGAGGCGGAAAGCTCTCC
>JAJPJU010000201.1 GCA_021324035.1 Spartobacteria bacterium
ACTGCGTGATGTTCGGTCTTCTCGCAAATGATGTGGCCTCCGCCGTCCTTGTTGCAACGCGCGAGGCCGAGCACGGCGAGATTGCACGATTCGGTCCCGCCGCCGGTGAAAACGATCTCGTTTGGTTTGGCTTTGAGGAGTGACGCGATTTTGTCGCGGGCATTGTCCACCACCGCGCGCGCATTGCGGCCGGCGCGATGAATACTCGAAGCGTTGCCGAAATTTTGGCAGAGGCACGGCTCCATCGCTTCGCGGGCGGCATCGCACATCGGCGTGGTCGCGTTGTAATCCAGATAAATCATCAAACTCTTTGTCTGTCTCTAATTGTTACTCAAAATATCAATTCGATGTAGCGGAAAAACTAAGATCAAAAGGAAGATTCGGACTTCGAGCACAAAGTTTCCTGCTCTCTCCGCCGCCGTGCAATCCGAAACATCACGAAAAAGAGCTGGTCACCCCGATAAGCCGCTGCCAGCATTCGCCCCGGCATCATTTAATGTCCAACCTCGTCCCGATCCGCAATATCGGGGAAATCGCTCTGGGGCTCAGAGTCGCAAACTCCTCCAAAAATCGGTGTGATGCCGCGGTCAGGCCGGCGCCGGTTAAACAATAACTTCCAATTATGGCTAAAAAGAAAAAGACCCCGCAACGCCGCACGTGTGGCGCAATGGAAGCGCATCTTCGCCTTTGCGAAATGTTTCCGGAATTCCGCGTTCGACGAGGAAAACTTCTCGCCGAAACAGAACTCATGGTCCGGCGCCAAACCGCATTTCGGCGCGTGGAGAAAAAGGGTCCGCTGACTATTCCCGTAGTCGTTCATGTGGTTTATCGGACCGCGGACGAAAATATTTCCGATGCCCAAATCAAAAGCCAAATCGTGGCCTTGAACCGCGATTACAGCGCGGGTAATGGCGACAAGAGCCAGACTCCGACGGTTTGGCGCGGACTTGTTACCGATGCCCAAATTCAGTTTGAGTTGGCGACGAAGGATCCGGACGGCAAAGCCACCAAGGGAATAACCCGAACGAAAACCAAGCAGACATCGTTCGGGACGAATGACGACGTCAAACGTGCCTCAACCGGCGGCGTTGCGGCGTGGCCGACTTCGAAGTTTCTCAATCTTTGGGTCTGCACTCTCGGAGGCGGCCTCCTCGGCTACGCCCAATTCCCGGGAGGACCGGCCGCCACTGACGGTGTAGTTATTTTGAATACGGCGTTCGGCACCACCGGCACGGCTGCTACGCCATTCAATCTTGGCCGCACCGCCGTCCACGAAGTCGGGCACTGGTTGAATCTGAATCACATTTGGGGCGATACCAGCGATTGTTCGGGGACCGATCACGTGGCCGACACGCCGAACGCGCAATTGCCTAATTATAATACGCCGACGTTTCCACATGTGACCTGCACCAACGGGCCGAATGGCGATATGTTCATGAACTACATGGATTACGTCGACGATAAGGTGATGGTAATGTTCACCGCCGGCCAGGTGGCACGAATGCAGGCCGCGTTGGCCGGACCGCGCAGCACGATTGGAGCATGACAAAATGGCAGACGATCCGGCGAAATTTCTAACCAATCGTCGCTGGATTCATTCGCACGAGGAGGATACGGACAGCCACATGGTGTTCCGGTCGCCGTCCTATGATTTTCCACGTTCGCGCGGCCGTTCCGGCTTCGAGCTGCGCCCGGATCAATCGATGGTCGATATCCAGCCCGGCGCGGCGGACCGGCCCGAAGAGACGGACGGCACCTGGAAACTGAAATCCGAAAATCTGCTTTTTTTCAAACCCGGATCGGATCGTCCTTCACGTTCCCTGAAAATCGTTTCGGCCGACAACGACAAACTCGTCGTTGCTAAACCGGCCTGAGAAACTGCATCGGCGAGAGCGCCTGGGAACCCGGGCACCCCGATCGGGAATCGCGGGCGTTACTTTTTCAATCTGTTCTCGTCGCCGTTGGCCGTTTGCTTCTCGCGTTTCGGGATAACGGAGACTTCTTTCTCCTCGTAATAAACGAGCGAGTTTGGCGGAACGCTTTTCGTAAGAAAAACGTTGGCGCCGATGGTCGAGTTGGCGCCAATCACGGTGTCCCCGCCCATGATTGTCGTCCCGGCGTAGATCCGAACGCCGTCTTCGATTGTCGGGTGGCGTTTCTTTCCCCGCAACGCCTGGCCGGCCGCGAGCGAGCGCGCGATGAACGAGACGCCCTGATAAATTTTCACGTGCGAACCGATCGTCGTCGTCTCGCCAACCACCACGCCGGTGCCGTGATCGATGAAGAAATGCGAACCGATTTCGGCGCCGGGATGAATATCGATCCCGGTGCGACTGTGGGCCCACTCAGTCATGATCCGCGGGATCAACGGCACTTTGTTGTAAAGCAAGTGCGCCATTCGATAAATCGTGATCGCCTCCAGTGACGGATAGGCGAGAATGATTTCCTCGTAACTTTTCGCCGCCGGATCGCCCTCGTAGGCAGCGTCGATGTCGGTCCATAAAAGTTTGCGAACTTCCGGCAGTTGAGACACGAAAAAATCCAGGATCTCGTCGGCTTTGTGTTTCGTTTCGTCGCTCGCCGGATAATCGCCAAAGCTTTTACAAATCTCCGGTTTCAACCGAATCCGCAGACTTCTGATCTTGCTTTTGGTGATGTCGGGTAAATCTTCCGAATCGGCCAGCGCTTCGCCCCGAAATCCGGGAAACATCAGGCTCATCAGATCGGCGCAAGCGTCTTCGATTGTCTTGCGTGACGGGAGGGTGGCAGCAGCGTCGAGATAATTGATGCCGCCAGTCTCGCCATAAGTGGCGAGCAGCTCGTTCACCGCGTCGGAGCCGTTCTTGTTGGTCACGGGGGAATTATGCGACGTATCGGCCTTAATGAAAATAGAAACTACGTTGATAGGTTGAAGCGATGAGGAGTTGGAGCGATAGAAAAGAAGCAAAAAACATCGAACGTCCAACGTCGAACACCGAACATCGAATGCAAAAGGTGTCTTGCTGAATTCGAGATTGGACGTCGGGCGTTCAACGTTCGGCGTTTTCTTAACGTATATGAAACCTTTTTCCGTTGCCGGAATACCGCCAGACGAGCTGAACAGCTTCTTGTCCGGCACCTATTCCGATCCGTTCCGCATCCTCGGGCCGCATCGGATGGGGGACGATCTCGCAATTCGCGCGTTTCGACCGGATGCGCGCAAGATCGAAATCGTCACCAACGGTTCCGCCTCCGCCAAAGCCACGGCGGACACGTCTTTCAGCGTCGAGGCAGAAAAAATTCATCGTGACGGATTTTTTCAGGCCAAAGTGCCGAACGCGACGCGGGATCTCGATTATCGACTCCAGATCACGAACTGGGACGGATCGGAATACACCATGCGCGATCCGTACCAGTACGGGCCGATCATGGGCGAGATCGACCTGCATTTGTTCAGCGAAGGCCAGCATTGGCAGCTTTACGACAAATTCGGCGCGCATTTGCGGCAAATCGGCGACACGAGCGGCGTTTATTTCGCGGTCTGGGCGCCGAACGCACAGCGCGTGAGTGTTGTCGGCGATTTCAATGGCTGGGACGGCCGGGTCAATCCGATGCGCAAACATCCTGGCGCCGGCGTCTGGGAATTATTTTTGCCCGGCATTCGCGAAGGCGCGCATTATAAATTTGAAATCCGCTCCCAAACCGGCGCGCTTTTGCTCAAGAGCGATCCGTTCGCGTTTTTCAATCAGTGGGGAAAATCGACTTCGTCACTCGTTTACAATCTCGAACGTTACAAATGGGCCGACGCCGAGTGGATGGAATCGCGCCGGAAAAAGGAATGGCCGAAGTCGCCGATGTCGATTTACGAAGTCCATCTCGGTTCCTGGCGGAGAAAAACGGACGAGAACAATCGCCACCTCAGTTATCTCGAGCTCGCCGACACGCTGATTCCGTATGTGCTCGAGATGGGTTACACCCACATCGAGCTGTTACCGATTGCCGAACATCCGTTCGAAGGTTCGTGGGGTTATCAGGTCACTAATTATTACGCGCCGACGAGTCGCTACGGAAATCCGGACGAGCTCCGGCATTTTATCGACAAATGTCACCAGGCCGGGATCGCGGTGATCATGGATTGGGTGCCGGCGCATTTTCCAAAAGACGCGCACGCCCTGGCCGAGTTCGACGGGACCGATCTCTACGAGCACATGGATCCGCGCCAGGGCGAGCACCAGGATTGGGGCACGCTCATTTTTAATTTCGGACGCAACGAAGTCCGCAATTTCCTGATCGCGAACGCGCTTTTCTGGCTCGACAAATATCACATCGACGGGCTGCGAGTGGATGCGGTCGCGTCGATGCTTTATCTCGATTACTCGCGGAAGGAAGGGCAATGGGTCCCGAACGTGTTCGGCGGCCGCGAAAATCTGGACGCGATTTATTTTTTGAAACGGTTCAACGAAGTTTGCTACGAGCGTTTTCCGGGAATCGTCACCATCGCCGAGGAATCAACCGCCTGGCCCGGCGTTTCGCGGCCGGTGTATCTGGGCGGACTCGGGTTCGGATTCAAATGGAACATGGGTTGGATGCACGACTTCCTAGAATACATGTCGCTCGATCCGATTTACCGGCGATTTCATCACGGCAACATCACGTTTTCGCTGCTCTACGCGTTTACCGAGCATTTCATTTTGGTTTTGAGCCATGACGAAGTCGTTCACCTCAAAGGCTCGCTGCTTTCGAAGATGCCCGGGGACGAATGGCAGAAGTTTGCGAATCTGCGGCTGTTTTACGCGTGGATGTACGGCCAGCCGGGCAAAAAGCTGTTGTTCATGGGCGGCGAGTTCGGCCAATGGCACGAATGGAACCACGACTCCCAGCTCGATTGGAAGCTGCTCGATCTTCCGAAGCACGACGGTTTGCGCCGTTTGGTCCAACACCTGAACTACATCTACAAAAACGAGCCGGCGTTGTGGCAGCAGGACGATTCCTACGACGGTTTCGAGTGGATCGATTTCCACGACGCCGATAACAGCGTGGTTTCGTTCGTCAGAAAATCGAAGGAAGGCGAAACGATCGTGTTCATCGTGAACGCGACCCCAATCGTTAGGCATAATTACCGGCTCGGGGTGCCGAAGCCCGGATTTTATCGCGAGATCATCAACACCGACGCTGAAACTTACGGTGGCAGTAACGTTGGAAATCTCGGCGGAGTGCAAAGCGAGGCCGTGGAATGGATGGGGCGCGAACAATCGATCCTGATCCAGCTTCCGCCGTTGGCGACGGTGGCGTTCAAGTTGGAAGAATAATTTTTACAAAAGGTAGCAAAGAGAACAAAGGACAACGCTTCGCTGCCTTCGCTTCCTTCTGTAAAACATCTGGGCAATTGCATTGGTCTCAGTCCGCTCAAGGTAATCTCATTAACACCGTGCTTTAGCGCGGTGTTAATCGAACTGGCCATGAGGGAAGCCGTTTAAACGGCTTTCGTCCGGGTTTTGCGAGGCTGTCACCGGGCTGAAGCACGGTGTTAATGCGGCGTCGTAACTCTTTGCGCCCCAAGACCTCAATTCTGAGAAAAATGCCTATGTGACGATAAGGTTACAAGATTATGAAAAGTATTGACTTTTCCCTACAAATTTGACCCAATTGCAGGACTGCGCCTGGCTTTTTTCGCCCGTTGGCGGGGCCAGCAATCCTGAATCTGAATATATGAAAAACGAGATGGTCTTCCGGGGGCTGCGAGCCGCTGTGTTCGCGGCAGTCATGTTCACGAGCGCTTCGCTTTTTGCGATTACGCCCAACGCTGTCGGCGACGGCGGCGCCATGGTCGGACCGGTCAATGATAATGGATCGATAGTACCGACGTCGGCAGCCGCGGATCTTTTTTGGAGAACCGACGGAACTCCGGGCGGAGTCTGGTCCACTTCAACCTTCTGGTCTAATCCAGCAACCGCGACGGGAGGTAGCGCTTGGGTGTCGGGTGATGATGCTTTTTTTACCGCCAACTCTACTCTGACATTTAATACGACTACCGATAGCGATGTCACGGTATCCAATGGCTCAACGGTTACCGTAACTGCGGGGGGCACCCTCACTCTGGGCGGTGTTCGCACGTTTGATATTGACACAGGCTCGACCTTGACTTGGACCAATCAGAGTTGGTCGTCTGCTGCGGGTAACGAAGGTGCGGGCATCATTAAGAATGGTGCCGGTACACTGAATTTAGGCGCCATCGGTTCGAACGCACGCTACGATGGCGGATTTACGCTAAATGCTGGAACTGTCATCGTTTCTGGCAGCAGTTCGTTTGGCACGGCCGGTGTGCTACCAGCGACGCTCACAATTAATGGCGGAGACATAACCGTGAACTTCACGAATGCCGCAGATCGAACGTTTGCCAATCCGATTACGCTAGGCGGAGATGTGACATTAGATAATTTAGGCAATGTCAACAACGCGGCGATTTTTTCTGGTAACATGGCTATCGGTACCGCAATTCGAACAATCACAAACAATGCGCCGACGACGTCCCCCCGGGTGTTTAGCGGTGTAATCTCCGGCGGAAGCGGCGGAGGTCTGACATTCGCTGGGACTGGTGTGACTGAATTGATAGGCACGAATACGTACACCGGCGCAACGACCATCACCGGAGGGACGCTACAGCTTGGAAATGGCGGAACGACTGGGTCGTTGTCACCGAGCAGTACGATCAGCATCGGAACCGGAGCTACACTTAGATTCGATCGTACCACCGGCTCCGATTTCGTTCAGGGAACAGACTTCAGCAGCTCGGCCATTACCGGCGCAGGACAGATCATCAAAGACGGGACCGCGTCGCTTACCTTCAACGTGGCCAATAGCTTCAGCGGTGGTTTGACGATCAATAAAGGCACAGTCGTCGGGACCGTTGATGGCGCGCTTGGAACGGGCAACATCAGTCTGACCGCCGGAAACATCACGCTGACTCTAAGCGGCGCGAGCAATAACATCGCAGACACCGCGACATTGAGTTACGTCAATACGGATACGATTAATCTTGGTAATGGCACCAGCGACGTGGTTGCTGGATTGACCGTCGATGGAGTTGCCCAAGCCCCTGGCATTTATGGAGCCAGCGCGATCAATCCTGATGGCGCGTTCTTCGGCGTCGGCACAATTACAGTTGTTCCGGAACCGGCGACCTGGGGAATGATGTTGCTCGGTGGTGGATTGCTCACCGCGGTGCGCAGATTCCGCCGAAAAACGAGCTAAAAATTTAAGTTTGAGTTTTTCCCCGCTACTTGGAAACGAGTAGCGGGGTTTTCATTTTTGGCCGGTCGCGGTGCGGGCGACGAAGGATAATCGCCCTGCCTGCCGATCTGGCTTGATTCCCTGCTCGGGTTTTGAGATTTTCGTTGGGGATTTTCGCCGTGTTTATGATCAACAAGAATAGGGACTCCTTTACGTTTGGACTGCGTGGCCGCGCTCGCGGATTTACGCTGATTGAATTGCTCGTTGTCATCGCAATCATTGCCACGATTGCGGCTTTTGCCGTGCCGGCGTTGACCAGCGCGCTGACCAAAGGGCAAATGACCGGAACGATGAACAGCGCCCGACAGATGTACTTAGCTGGTTATCAAATGGCGTTGGATGGTTCTACCAATTCCGACGCGAACTTGGCTTGGCCCGGCGATTACGCCAGCGGCGTTGCTACTTTAGCTGACTACTGCGGTAAGTTGGTTGCAAATGATTATCTCAAAGTTGGTGATCTTCCAAAACTTTTGAGTGCTCCTGGCGCGAGTTGCACAGTTACCGGTGCCGATCCAAATGCGACTCCAGCTCCTACTAGTTTGACGCTGACCGGCAAAAGCGCTCTAAAAGTTTATAAGGTTAAGGATACCGACGCCTCCAATACACTTTTCGCGGCATCGGCGAATTATACGTACAACAAGGATCTCGCCGCAGCGAATGCTCCTTATGGCGACAAGGGTTTCATCGTGGTGCACAAAGGGGGCGACGCTATTGTCCTGCGAAAGAACAACGCGACTGCTGCCGCGGGTTATGGTGACGATGAGGCAAAGTTTCAAGCCGCCGTCGGCGTACTTCCCGGTGGCGCGACGACCGAGGGCAGCGGTACGGCTCTGACCAATCCATAGTCCTCACACTGAATTTCGGTGCCACGTGGCGTTTGATTCGAATTTCCGACCGTGGATACAACCTAGGCTCAGCGCTCGGGATAGTTCTGCCCGGCGCTCCAACTGGAGTTTAAAGCCGGCGTAGCGTATACCCGCAGCGACAAGCCGATCGCGGATTTTGAGCTTTATGCGGCCGACACGGCCGCCACTACAACGTTTGCTTTTGTCATCTCGAGCGAAGTCGAGAGATCTCTGAATATTTCTGTTCTGATAAAGTTTTCCAAGTCCTGAAAGGTTAGAGATTCCTCCACGTTAGTCGGAATGACAAAAACCGTTACAACGCTTCCGACTCGAACTCGCCATCGGTCACGCGCGTTTTGATTTTCATCTTTGCCCGCACGTTTGCGATCGAGCGAATGAGTTTGCCGCGCTCGTCGGTGGTGATGCTGTAACCGCGGCGCAAGGTTGCATCGGGACCGAGGACGCGCAGGATTCCTTCAACTTTTTGGAATCGATGCCGCGCATTTTCCAAAATGCGCGCGGGCGATTCGCGGAGGCGACGTTGCAGATCGCCGAAGCGATTTCGGCGCAGCATTAGTTCGCGGGCGGGACTGCGGGCCTGCAATGTAGCCAGCGCGTGCTCGAGAGCGCGCCGATAATTTTCGATTTTATGGCCAAGGCAGCGCCGCAACGTTTCGCGGGCGTGATCGAGCCGCTGCTGCGCGTCGCGCATTCGATTCAATAGTTCGCGCCCAATTCCGCGCGCCTGCCCGTCGAGATGCCGGCGAAGATCGGCGATATCCGGCACAATCAGTTCCGCGGCCGCACTTGGAGTCGGCGCCCGGAGGTCGGCGACGAAATCCGCGATCGTGAAATCGATCTCGTGACCGATCGCGGACACAATCGGCACGTTCACGCTGGCGATGGTCCGCGCCACGATTTCCTCGTTGAATTCCCACAAATCTTCGATGCTGCCGCCACCGCGCGCGACCAGGATCAAATCTACCGCCGCAAAGTTATCGTTCGGCGTCGCCAATTCCCGGATGGCGACTGAGATCTCCTGCGCCGCGCCCGTTCCCTGGACCCGGACGGGGCTGATCAGGATCGACAGCCAGGGCGCGCGCCGGCGCAGAACATTCAAAATGTCGCGAATGGCCGCGCCGCTCGGCGAGGTGACGATTCCGATTCGGCGGGGGAATTTCGGCAAGGCGCGTTTTCGGGCCGGGTCGAACAGTCCTTCGGCTTCGAGTTTGCGTTTGAGGGCCTCGAACTTCGCCTGCAATACGCCGCGACCAAACGGCTGAACGATTTCGACACTGAGCTGATATTGCCCGCGCGCTTCGAAAACTGTGACCTTTCCCAAAACCTGAACGCGAGCGCCGTCGGTGAGGGGTTCGCGCAGCGGCGCCATTGTATCCCGCCAGATCACACACGAAATCTGTGCTCGCGCGTCTTTGAGCGTAAAATATTGATGGCCGTTCGGGTGAAGCTTGTAGTTCGAAACTTCACCCTGGACCCAGATCGCGCCGAATTTGGTTTCGAGCGTTCCGCGGATGGAACGGGTCAATTCCGAAACGGTCAGGACTTTCGATGTCTGTTGGAACAAATCAGCCGTTGATTGTGTTGCCACGGCTTGAA
>JAJPJU010000368.1 GCA_021324035.1 Spartobacteria bacterium
GGGTCAAAAATATTCAGACAGCGCTTACAAAGCCGGCCGTTCCGACGCGATGAAGGATGTCAAAGACAACCGGTTGGTCATTGAAGTTTCCGGTCTGCCGGCGCCGTGGTCTGGTGAATACGCAAAATTGCTCGCTGAGAAGTATCACATCCAATTGAAGACGGTCGCGGGATGCATCGTTGACTCAAGGATCGTTGGCCACGAACGAGGTTATAACGAAATCTCGGTCGCGGAGATCGAGCGCCGGTTCGGCCATGGTTTTCTCGCGAAGACTGCCGAGGACGTGCAGAAGAAATGGCAGCAAGCTCATAAGAATTAACTGAAACATTCGTCCGCCCGCTCACGAATCTTTGATATGAGGCTGCTATGTCTGACGGCGTTGTTGGTTGCGGCGTTTTGGGCGCGGGCCGATGAACAGAAGAATTCGTTTTATCCGCCGGCGTTTGCTTCACGGGAGGCGGCGGAAGAATCCACGCAGCATTTGTTCGCCGGTGGTGACGTCGACGTGTTGCACGTCGGGAACAAGAACGTTCTGATTTACATCGTCCACGGTTCGGGCGTTCCCGATATCGGTATAGCCGCGTATTTTTCCAAAAATGGCGCGTGGGGATTTGCGAAGTCAATTTGGCCGTCTCCGGGCGAATTCCACAAAGTAATCGTTTCCGGGAACGAAATTGTCGTTGTTGGCGAACGGTCTAAAAAGCAGTGGCCATTTTTAAAAGTCGACTGATCGTTCCTCAGCCTAATCGTGTTTACCGCACTTCTAACGCTCATCGTCGTCGGCGCGCTTTTTCTGGTTTCTCAGTTCTTTGCCGAAGGCGTAGTCAAGCCCTACATCGAGTATCGGAAGGTTTTGGCTGAGATTTCGTACACTCTGATTTATTTCGCGCACATCATTATCAGCGAGCCGGCAAGCTGGAAACGCGATGAGCAGGCCGAGATTTCGGAAAGACTTCGCCAGCTTTCCGCGCGATTGCGTTCAGCGATCACCGCGCTGCCATTTCATGAACTAATGCGGTTGTTCCGGCTGATTCCTTCCCAAGACCGGATCTACGATGCGGCTGCGCGCCTGCTCCGGATGTCCAATCTCTTGCGCGAGACGGAACACAAACGGCACGACGAGATTCGTCAGGACATGGCGGCGATTGGTTCGGTTTTGCAGATCGACGTGGCGAGAGAGAAGTAACAAACGCGAAGTGCTGAATGCTAAAGGCGAAATGAAAAGATTCCTTTTCAACGTATTGACTCTTCTTTTGTCGATGTTCGTTGTCGGCTCAGCGCCCGCGGCACAGCCGAGTTGGAATCCGGCGGACGCGGTGAACGACGCCGAGAAAGATATCAAGGCGCAGCGCGTTCAATTTTACTGGTCGGGCAGTATCGCGGAGTTTCCGGTCGGTGTGCCGTTTGACTTTGCCAAACAGTATCCGAAGGCCGACGCAGGCGTCGGTTGCGTGACCAACGACATTCCGTTGCGGGAAAAGCAGGAGAAATACGCCCGTCTCTACAACGAGAAGATGTACGATTTCGTTTCGAAAAATCCTGAAGTCGGAAAGTTGAAGCCAAAATCCTGAAACGCTGAGACGCTGAAATAAAGCGCTTTACGTCAAAAAAGCTCCAACTGCTTCGGTTTGGCGGGCGGCTTTGGTGCCGGTGCGGCAGCGGCCGGAGAGTCGGCATCTGATTTGATCACAGCCGCGAGATCATCCGGCGACAATTTCTCGATTCTTTCCCATTGGTCGGCAAGCTCGTCAGTTTCGTACCGAACGAGCTCGCCTGCGGCGGTCGAGTAAATCGCAGCGGTCACTTCCATTTTCGTCATTTCGGATACGGCCTTCCAGTAAGCGGACAGCTGTGGGAGATAACGATCGTGCAGTGTTTCGGTGCTGTCGGGCGGCACGCGATCCGTTTTCCAGTCGATAATGAGAGACTTTCCGGTCGTCGAATTGAACAACGCGAGGTCAATCACGCCTTCCAGACATCTGCCACCGGTTGGATCGGACTCGACCAGGCGCCAGAGGAATGGCATCTCGGCGTGAGCGATCGGATTGTCGCCAATAAGTTTCCGAAAATCATGTGCGCCATCGAGATGGCTGATCAAAAGCTTCCATTCTCGTGCCGATCTAGCCGGATCCGGCGAAATTTGCCGATGTTGTTCGAAAAGACTCGCGCGGTCGCCCTCGCTGTCGTTCCATTTCAGTCGCTGGACAAAATCGTGCCACCAAAGTCCGTAACGAAGCGCTGCGCCAGCCGGGCGCGCTATTCGCGGCCCATCGTCAATGAACCGCGCCTCCTCAATCGCGGCGATTTCGTCCCGGGCGAGTCCGCTAGGGTTGAGCTTGCGAATAAAGAGAGACGAATTTTGAACTGCCGCCTGTATGTCGATCGTTGCCGCGGGCAGCGGTGCAGTCGTTTTGGCGGAATCGTCCGCCGACGTGGCAGCCTGACGTTCCGCGGTGAGCGCACATGGCTGAGATTCCGTCGCAACCCCGGCGAACGCGCCGGCGTTAATCGCGCTCTTTTCCGCCTTCAGCCATTTTGTTTGAGACTGGGTGTGAACTTCGTCGCCGCGCTTGGCAAAGAGTTCGTTATCGACAACCAACACCAGGGTGTGGCGGGCGCGAGTCAACGCCACGTAAAGCAAACGCTCCATCTCCTGCCGGCTCTCGCGGTCCAGCATTTCCTCGATTTCCTTGGTCACATCGGACTTATCGAGGAGAACGATTGGTTCGTTGTTTTTGCGGTCTTTAATTAAACGCGGATAGCGAAATCCCGCCGGCCAGACTTTGCGGGAGAGAAATGGAACAATCACCGCCTGCCACTCCGAACCTTTTGCTTTTTGCGACGTAATCAGCTGGATCGCGTCGGTTTGAGATGGGCGAACTTCCCGAGCATCGGCGAAATGGGACCGCAAATGCTCCGCAAATTCCGTCAATGTCATGCCTTCGGCCTCGGATGAACCGGCCAGCGCCAGCATCGCGTCGAGTTCACCGTTCAGATCTTCAAAATCTTCCGGCGGGAGAGATTCAAGGCGCTCACGCAATTCCGTCCGGCGAACAATTTCGTTGATCGCGTCGAACAACGGCAGGGCTTCGATCGAGAGCCGAATCTTGGCGAGAAGGCTCAATGTTTTAGAAACAACGTCACCGCCATTGGTAAGAGTCTCGATTTGAAAGCGGTCGCCACACCCGTCCGAGAAAACGGCGAGGTCATGATCGGAGATTCCGAAAAGCTCACGAAGCAGGCCGGCGATCTCGTAGCTGCACCGCGGTTGCGCCATTATTATTAAGAGGGCGGTCGTCCAGGCGTAAGCGGGACTATCACCTTTAAATTCCTTCTCCGACTGGATTTGGACGTTAAACCCGGCCGCGCGCAGACCCCGCCGCAAGGTTTGAAGCCATTCCTTACGGGGACAAAGGATCGCGACGTCTCGCCAGGTTCGGGCCCGCAATTTATCGAGGCCATTCTGGCGAAGCCACTCGCCGAGCTGGCGCGCTTCTTCCGCCGCCTTGCGCGCGTCCGAAACCTTCCCTCGGGGATCGGGGCGAAGATTCGCCGGTTGCAAATTGAAGCGGACGACCTGTCCCGGCAAAACTTCTGGCCGCGGATTGAGCTCCACAAACGCAACCTGGTTCTCTTCGCTGTTGAGGATGTCGCGGAATGTTTCGTTGACGAATTTCAGTTGCGCGGTGTCGAGCCGGAAAGTGACCGAGAACTTGAGCGCTTCAGCGGCGCCGGTTTTGACCAGGGTTTCGTGGATCCGCCGGTACTTCGATAGATCGGCCCGATCGCGATAGATCGCTTGTTGAAAATCGCCCACCATGCAGAAGTGCCCGGACCTTGGACCCTCGCGTTTCGTCTCCAGCCATTCGCCGGTTGCTTCAGGGGGGCGCGTTAGCTCGAGCAACAGGGAAAATTGTCGCGGATCCGTGTCCTGCGCCTCGTCGAGAATGATGCGAAACGATTTCTCACGGATCTTTCGGCCGATCGTTGGATGCTGAATTAATTGCAGCGCGAGAGCGATCTGATCGTCGTAGGTCAAAAGGCCGCGCTCTATGCGGAAGGCGCGATAATCACGCTGGATTTCGGCCGCCACGCAAAGTGCGGCTTGATTGATCCAGCTTCGCAAAAGGCTGAACGCTTCGCGTTTAATCGGCACAAAATCCTGCGCCTTTGATTCGCAAACTGGCCAGCGAACGAAACCCTCGGTGCCCCGCCAGATTTTCTCAACGCGCTCCAACTCTTTTTGATAGGCGGGAATCGTCTGAAGGGTTGGTCCCTTGGCAACGTACCGATAAATCGCCGTAAAATCGGAATCGGGGCATTTGGCGGCCGGAGGATCGACGAGATTCAAGTCGGCCCGACGCCCGAGCTCCATGAGGGAGCGCGCCTGAACGTGCCGGAAGAGTTCGCGCCGGTTTTCATCGGAAAGTGAGGATCCAAGCGTCGTCTGTTGTTGAACGAATTGATTCCAAACCTCTTCGTCATCGGTGATAACCTCGAACGTGGGAGGCAAACCGAGATGATGCCCGTAGGTTTCGAGCAACCGGACGCAGAAACTATGGATCGTTCCGAAGAAGGTGCGGTTGAACGCCGCCAATACTTCGAGCGGAACGCGGGCCCGTAGGACTTCCGCCCGCGCGCGCTGTTGCATTTCGTCCGCGGCTCGATTGGTGAACGCAACTACCACCAACTGCGGCAACCAGTCGCGAGCGTGTGCGCTCTTCGCGATTTCAACGATTCGATCTGTAATCGCGCGCGTTTTACCCGAGCCAGCGGCAGCGACCACGGAAAGGTTTTTGGTCAGCCCCGAAACGAACTGGTCGCGGTCGGCTTGATCGATCGGCTTGTTCACCAGCCCTCCTCGTCATCAGCAAATGCCGGGTGGGTCAGCACCCATTTTTCGTCCAGGAACTCTTTGTCGATGGGCAGCGTGGCCAGTGGGTAATCGGGACTGAAACTGAACTCGTTTCGAATGGCGCCGCGCAAACCGAACACGCCGGCTTCCTGCATTTGGAACAGCTCATTCCAGAAATCGGCGAACTCGGTGAGGGCATCAATCTTCAATTGCGCTCGATCGAGGTCAGTTCGAAGCGAGAGAATACTGAGATCCACACCGGCTGCGCCAAGCTCGCGGGCGGCGAGTCCGTAAAGTCCAAGCTGGATGGCGTCGCCCCGGATGAGTTTTCTTCGAAGATTTGCGACGCGCAGCTCGGGCGTTTTTCCAGATAGGGCCAGCGACCTCACGTTTCCGGTTTTGTAATCAACGATCCACAGATCGGCGCCGCTGAGATCTGCGCCGTCGGGCGATTTTTGAGCGAGAATCAAATCGATTCGCCCTCGGACGCGAATTTTGTTCGCGTCATTTAGCGAAACCGTCTGGTCCGAATTCAAATTCCATTCCGCCGCCATTTTCGACCAGCCTTCTGCTTCGGCGAGTTTGCTGGCGAGGCATTCGGTCAACGCGAACGCGTTCGCCCAGCCGGACATCCACCAGTCGGGGATGGCGCGTGCGGCTTTCGCGCACAAATCGGCAACCATTTCCCGAAATCTGGTCGCGGCTCGCGAAATGCGATCGTTGATCTGCGCGGGCCCGGGGAAATCGACAAAAACGTTTTTTTGTTCTGAGTTCGCGATTTGGGCGAGCCAATCGTGGACCCACGTCCCCGTTGCCACGTTCCATTGGTTGAGGTCCGGCTCTTCGTTTTCGACGCCGAGATATTTTTTCAGCCAAATGAGCGCCGGCGTTTTGACAACCTTGTCCCATTCGGTTGTGCGCAGAGTGATTTCGCGCTCGATACCTTCGCGCAATGCAAACTCGTATTCGCCGAATTTCACGTCGGCCTTGCGCCGTTCGTCGTAAGCCGTTCGAGTTCGAGCAATTTCGCGATTCTTCGAGTGAACGGATTCGCCCGGCTCTTGCGCACCCAGCCACGCTTGCGTTTGCTCCCGCAATGTCGTCATCGTTTGCTGCGACAATGGCGCTTTCTCAGCTGCGAAATAGATCTGGCTGAAAAGCTCGCTCGGATTCCACAAGCGTTCGGGTGCGGATTCCCGGTGCAAACTTGCAGTAATGGCGAGGCCGTGCTCCACGGATTCAATCGCAGCTCCAAACTGTCGAAGGGCAATGTTGCGCTCGTCCTGGGCGCCGAGCAGGAAAGTCTTCCCTTTTTCGAGCACAGAATGCCCTTCGCCTTGCTGCCCACGACGAGTCGCGCGCGCATTAAGTTCTGCGATTTGGTCGTCAGGCAA
>JAJPJU010000268.1 GCA_021324035.1 Spartobacteria bacterium
GCGCGACGCCGACCAACTGTTGTTGGCCGCCCGATAACTGGCGCGGAAACAAATCTTTCTTGGCTACAATCTGAAATTTATCCAGCACGTCGGCCACGATTGCCGATCGTTCCTGTTTGCCGACCTTTCGATACGACAAGGGGATCTCGAGATTCTCGTAAACCGTCAGATCGTCGAGCAGGTGATATTGTTGAAAAACGAAACCGACGTGTTCGTTACGGAGCGCGGCCCGCTCCTTCGCTTTCAGATGATGAACGGCGGTATCGTTGAAAAAATATTCCCCTGTCCAGCCGTGGTCATGCATGCCGAGGATGTGAAGCAGGGTCGATTTGCCGGCGCCGGACGGCCCCATCACCGAAACGAACTCGCCTTCCTGGACTTCGATGTCGATGTCGCGGAGAACGTAATAGAATTTTCCTTTCGCCAGGGGATAAGAGCGTTCGAGATTTTTAAGTCGAATCATAAATAACTACTCCGTCCGTAATGCCTGAATTGGGTTCACTTGAGTCGCGCGGCGTGCCGGCAACCAGGTTGCAATCAAAGCCGCGACCGTGAGAACCAGCGGCGCTGCGGTAAACGCGACTGGATCGAGCGCGCCCACTTCATAAAGAATTCCGCTCAAAAGTTTTCCCGTCGCCATCGCGAGCAAGAGTCCGATGCCGAGACCGGTCGCGACCATGACGATGCCTTCACCCATAATCATTCTCAGCACCGCTCCGGCTTGAGCGCCAAGCGCCATTCGAATTCCGATCTCCCGCGTCCGGCGTGCGACCGAATAAGCTTTCACTCCGTAAAGGCCGACCACGGCAAGACCAAGCGCCAGAAGACCGAAAATCGAAAATAAAGCTGCACCGGCGCGGACAAGCCAAAGATCGAGGTTCGAATCAAGATGTTGGGCAAAGGTGCTTAACGACAAGATCGGAAGTGATGGATCGACCTCCCGGACGGTCCGGCGAATCAAATCTGCGGTGTTGGATTCGTTTTCGGGAGACAGCGAATGGAATCGAACGAAAAATGAAATGTCGCTTTGGAATCCACGGGCGAACGGCAAATAAATTCCACCGCCCGGTGTCTTTTCGAATAGCGCGTGACGCGTCGCCGGCACGATGCCGACTACTTCGATGGTCTCTTCCGGCTTTGAACTCTCGTTTACATCGGCGCTTCCTCCGGCGTGCGCAGTTCCGCCGCTGTCCGCTGACACTGCATTGGTCGGGGCAAATTGAATGCGTTGTCCGAGTGCGTCAGCTTCCGGCCAAAGTTTTTTCGCCAGAGCTTCGTCGATGATCGCAACCTTCGGACCGGGCTGAGTCGCTTCCGCTTCGCTGAACGTGCGACCGCGCACAACCGGCAATCCAACGGTTGTAAAATAATCCGCTCCGACGCTGTTCCACGACGCCTCAAACGCAAGTCCATCGGCCGCGGTGGCCGGTTTGGCGTCCGGCGCGACATGCATGCCGGCGCGTTGCACTTTTCGGCTTTGCTCGAACATTCCAAACGGAACGACTGCACAGATGGTCGCGTGTTCGACACCCGGAAGCGCCGCCAGTCTGTCGCTCAAGTTGCGATAAAGCTCCTGCGCGCGCGCCGGATCGTATCCGGCCAAACTGGCGTCGACTTCGAGAACGTAACTCGCACCCGGTCTTAATCCGGAGTCGGCCGAAGCAGCTTTGCCGGCACCGCGAATGAATAAGGCCGCCGCGGTGATGAGCGCCAAAGAGAATGCCATTTGCACAACCACCAGCGGGTGACGCGGCAGAAATCTCCAGCGACGCCGCACCACATCTTCGCCGGCGTGTTCTTTCAAATCAGCGACCAACGCGCTACGCGAGAGTTTCAAGGCCGGTCCGAGCGCAAACATCAGGGTGGCCAGTAGACAAAATCCGAACGTCGCCATCAAAATTGCCGGGTTCGGTCCAGCCAACCAAACAATATCGAGCGGCATCAGCTTTCGCATCGAGGCCACCAGCAAATCAGATGACCAGAGGCCGAGAATGAGCCCGGCCACGCCTCCGAGTAAGGCCAGGGCAAAACCTTCGGTCAGAAGTTCGCGAACGATCCGCCAGCGGCTCGCACCCAAGGCGAGACGCACTGCCATTTCTTTTCGCCGTGCGGTGCCGCGCGCGAGGAGCATATTCGCGAGGTTCAGACAAGCGACCAGCAGGACCACCACCGCCATTCCGAGCAGAAGCGGCGCGATTGCTTTCAATCCGCCTTCGGCCCGGGGATTATTGCTTACCGAATTCCGCGCCACCGGTGCTGTGATGAACGTCTGATCTTTTTGTTCGACCGGATAAGCTTTTTCCAAATTCGCAGCCAGCCCTTCGAGAGCGGGTTTTGCGGCGACTGGCGTCACGCCGGGTTTAAGCCGACCCATGATCCGCAACTGCGTGCCTTTTCGATCGGCGATCGTCGTTTTATCATCCGCCCCGAAATCGTTGGCGACCTGATCGTAGACACTCATCGGCAACCAAACTTCCGGAGACAGAATTTGCATCGTGCCGACAAATCCTTTCGGCGCGATTCCGATCACGGTGAAAGAGTGGCCGTTCACCAGTATCTGCGACCCGAGAACGCCGGGATCGAGATTTTGCTTTTGCCAATAGCTGTAGCTCACAATCGCCACCGACGCGTTGTGGCCAGGCGTTTCTTCTTCCGGCAAAAAGGCGCGCCCTCTCGCCAATTGAACGCCGAGCACCGAGAAATAGTTGGAGCTGACAACTGCGCTAAACGCGCGCCGAGTGTCCCCTTTCTGGCCGATCCCAACGAACGCAAGATTGAAAGCCATCACGTCGCTGAACACCGTGTTCTGATCGCGAATGTCGAGATAAGTTGGATAGGAAAACCCGCGAAACTTTTTCGGATCTTTTATGTCCTGGGAAAAAAGCTGCACCATTTCATTCGCCTTGGAGTAAGCCGGCGGGGCAAAGAAAAGCGTGTTCACAAGGCTGAACACCGCGGTGTTCACGCCGATTCCGAGTGCAAGCACCGTCGCGGCTGCAATTGTAAATGCGGGCGCCTTCAACAGCTGCCGAAGAGCAAATTTAAAATCGCGGATCATATTTATGCGTTGTGGCTAAGCGCGATCATTGGATCGGCGCGGGTTGCGCGAAGGGCGGGAACGTAACTGGCGAGTAATGCGACCGCGGCGAGGGCGAAGGTCACGATAACAAAGGTTGCGGCGTCGAATGCTCCGACGGTGTAGAGAAACGCCGAAAGCGTCCGCGTCGAAAAGAAAGCCAGGATCAAACCAATCACAGTGCCGATTCCAACCAGTTTTGCCGCGTGACCGACGACCAGACGCACCACGTCGCCACGTTGCGCACCGAGCGCCATTCGCACGCCGATTTCATGCGTGCGTTGCACGACCAGATACGAAATCACTCCGTAAATCCCGACGCTCGCTAGCAGTAGTGCGATTCCGGCAAACGCGCCCAGCAACACCATCGACATTCTTCGTGGAGCGACCGAATCGGCGGTGACATTCTCCAGGGTTCGGACATTCGCAATCGGCTGGTCGGGATCGATCGATTGGATTTCGCGACGAACGGCGGACGTGAGCGTGCGCGGATCCTGCGCGCTCCGGACGGTGAGGATCATGCTGCTTTCCGCGCGCTGGTTACTCGACACATAATATTCGGGCGCAGGATCGACATCCAAACCGCGGTGACGAATGCTGCGAACGATTCCAATAACGGTCAGCCATTTCGGATTCGGTTTGCGCGGGTCGCTGAAGGTGATTCGCTTTCCAAGCGCGTCTTCATTCGGCCAATACTTTTTCGCGAGCGCGTCATTAATAATCACCACACCCGGCGCATCGAGATTGTCGGTATCCGTGAAAAATCGGCCGCGCAGGAGCGGAGTTTTTAGCACTTTGAAATAATCCGGCGATACGGTGCGAAGTTCCTCGTCGGGAGTTGGCTCTTTTTGTCCAACCGGACGGCCTTCAATCGCGAAGGACGAGTCGGTGTTCGAACCACTCAACGGCAAAACGATCGTAAGCGCCGCGGCCTCTACCCCAGGCAATTGCCGAACGCGACGCAGTGCCTCATTCCAAAAATTGATCATGGCCGCGCCGTGGTTGTAATCGGCGGCGCCGAACTGCGGATATTTCGTCTCTGAAAGATTTATCTCTGCGGTCAGCACGTTCCGGCGATCAAAACCGGGATCGATATTTTGAACCCGCGCGTAACTTTTGAGGAGAAGTCCTGCGCCAACCAGCAACACCAGGGCGAGGGCGATTTCGGCCACGACCAGTGAATTGCGGACCTGATTGGTGCGCGTGCCGGCCGTCGCTGAACGCCCACCTTCCTTGAGTGATTCGGTCAGCTCCGGTTTGGCGGTCGCCAAAGCTGGAATCAATCCGAACAAAATTCCGGTCCCAATCGCCACAGCCGCCGTCACGGCCATGACGGCAACATCGACGTTTACTTCGGCCAGACGCGGAATGGTGCGTGCGCCGATTTGTTTGAGCAGTTCGAGTCCCCAAACCGAGAGGAACGATCCTACTGCAGCGCCGGCCAGCGCGAGCAGCACACTTTCGCTCAACATTTGCCGGAGCAACCGCCAGCGCCCCGCGCCAAGAGCGACTCGAATTGCCATCTCCCGTTCGCGCGCGCTCGCGCGAGCCAGCAACATCGTCGCGAGATTCGCGCAAGCGATCAGCAAAACAAAAACAACAGCGCCGAACAGAATCGCCAGGCCTGTTCGCATTCCTCCGACAACCTGATCCTGCAACCCATAAATTTTCGCCCCAAAACCACCGCCGCCGTAATTGTCTTTGTAGGTCTGGACCCAGTGCGAAATGATGGTGTCCAGCTCGGCCTGCGCCTGGGCCAGCGAAACACCCGGGCGCAAACGCGTAATCAGTCCATAACTGCGGCTGCCACGCTGCTCGAGCTCGTTTTTGGTAAAGGCGACTGGTTTCCAAATGTCGACGCGCTCAGCAAACGTATTTCCCTGAATGCCGAACAACGGGATCGGGAATTCGAAACTCGCCGGCATGATACCAACCACTGTGAATCGGCGATCATTCAACAACAGCGTCTTGCCGATCAGCATCGGATCGGAATTGAAACGTCGTTTCCAAAGGCGTTCGCTGATGACAATCACATCGTCGTGGCCTTCGCCTTGTTCTTCGCGGGCGAAAACCCGGCCTTTAATCGGCTCAACTCCGAGAAGCGGAAACAACGACGGAGTAACGACTGCGCCGGAAAGCCGCTCCGGCACATCGCCGCCACCGACGTTGAATGTTTGATAGTTAAACGCCGCGAGGCCGGTTCCGCTCTGGAATTCCTTTTCGAGGTCCAGGTATTCGGACGGCGAACACGGAATGCGCTCCAGCCCCTGAGTTGCGAATTGTTCCCAGATTAAGGCGATTCGGGACGGTCCTTGATACGGCAGAGGCCGGACCAGCAGCGCATTGATCAGGCTGAAGACGGCGCTATTCGCGCCGATCGCCAACGCCAGCGTTGCTATCGCGATTGCCGTGAAGCCGGGGCTTTTGGCCAAACCCCGCAGCGCGACTCTAATTTCGCTCAGCATAATCGCTGGTTGTCGTCGATTCTACATTTCGTTAGGCCGCGACCCGGCTGTCTTCGACCACTCGACCGTCGAACAAGTGAACGGTGCGATCGGCGTGCTGCGCGAACCGCTCGTCGTGAGTGACCATGCAAATGGTCGCGCCGCCGGCATGCAGTTCCTTGAGCAGGTTCATCACCGCTTCACCGTTTCTCGAATCGAGGTTTCCGGTCGGCTCGTCCGCGAGGAGGATCGCCGGCTTGCCGGCCAACGCGCGCGCTACCGCAACGCGTTGTTGCTGGCCGCCCGAGAGCTGACTTGGCAAATGTTTCGCGCGATGCGCCATGCCGACGCGGTCCAGTGCCTGGGTGACCAAACCTTTTCGGTCGCCTGCGCTCATTCCACGATAGGTCAGCGGGAGCTCGACGTTTTCATAAACTGTCAGGTCGCCGATCAAATTGAAGCTTTGAAAAATGAATCCGATCTCGCGATTCCGAATTCGGGCCCGGTCCGCGAAAGAAAGATTCGCGACCTCGTGTCCTTTCAGCGCGTAACTTCCGTCCGACGGAGTGTCGAGCAGGCCGAGGATCGACAATAGCGTCGATTTGCCGCAGCCTGACGGTCCTGCAATCGAAATGTATTCGCCGTCGCGAATATCGAGATGAATGCCGGAGAGCGCGTGCGTCTCCACCTCATCGGTGAGAAACACTTTGGTGACCGAGTCGAGCCGGATCAACGGGGTCGTGCCGTTTCCACCGGAAGTTGATTTTTGAGGATTAACTTGGGTTGATGTCATGGTTGGATTTCTGATTTCGGATTACTGAAATTAGTTGAGGCGAATTCGTTCGTGGGAATCCCACGCGCTGGTGTCGGAAAGAATCACCTGGTCGCCGGGATTCAGCCCGCTGAGAATTTCGATCGTGTTCACCGAGCTTTTGCCCAGTTTCACCGGAGTGCGCACCGCATCGTTGCTGCCGGCCACGAGTTTGAACATGCCGACGGTGTTGTTTTCCTGACCAAACGCCGGCCGTCCGACAAATACGACATTGTCGAGACGCTCGAGCTCGATCGTTCCATCGACGCTCAAATCCGGACGCGCGCCTTTTGGCAATTCTTCGTCGAACGCGACGTCAACAGTGACGGTTCCCTGCTCTACCGCGGGATCGACCCGCTTGACGTGGCCTTTAACGACGCCGTTGCGCGTATCAATAGTCGCCTGTTGTCCCGGCTGAATATCCTTGGCCTGGGTCTCCGCGATTTTTACCTGCGCTTTAAGTTTCGATGGATCGGCGACCCGCGCGAGATTATCGCCCGGCTTCAAACGCTGACCGACCTGCACCGGCAACGCTTGCAGCACGCCGGACATTCCCGCTTTCACGTGCAACCCCTCCACCTGATCGAGTTTCAATTTGGCCAGCTGGTTTGCCTGATCGACCGCGGCCTGTTTGGAAGCGAGCTGCGGCTCAATCGAATCGCGTTCAAACGCGAGCCGTTTCGCTTCGATATCGTCGGTCTTCTGCAATTCCTCTTCCTTAATTTTCGACGTCTTGTAAACGAGGTCCGCAACCAGGCCGTTCTTCGCCAACTGATCGTTGGTTTGCCTCTCCATCTTTGCCTGCTCGTAAGCTGAATGTGCCGACGTGGCTTTCGATTCCTGATCGAGTAATTCGCGCTGCAAACTCGCCTTTTCGGTCGCGAGCTCCGCTTCGGCGCCTTTCGCCTTCGACTGCGCCTCTTGGGCGCTCTGTTCCAATTCCGGACTAGTCAACTCCAGTATAACGTCACCGGGTTCCACTTTTGTTCCCGGCCAGATCAAAATTTTCTCGACGCTGGCTTCGGTGGTCGCCGGGATCCAACGAAATTCTTCCGGAACCAGTGTGCCGAGGCCGCGCACCTGACGCACCATCGGTCCGCGTTTCACGGTATCGATCCAAACACTGGAACGATCCACGCTCGGCGCCGCCGGTTTCAACCGGGACAATCCGAACGTGGCCAAAATCAAACCAATTGCGCTCGCACCAATAATCAGAATGCGGCGCTTGCGCTTCTGCGCCGCTATGCCTTTTCGCGGAACGTCCATCGAAGAGAGGCTTGAGGTAAATCCGCTCGGCCTCACAATCGTATGATCTTGCTCTGGTTGGGGCTGTGGGGTGGTCACGGCTCGATTAAAACAGCGGCAACGTCCGGACCAGATGGATCATCTCCGTCGCGCTCGCCGCGATCGGAATCAGAGCCGAGGCAATCAGCGCGATAAAGATCGCGGCATTGCTCAGAAAATCCTTGTTGTCTTCGATGTCGAAGTAATCGCGGCTAATGTCGCGAAACGAATTCGACAGCGTAGTGCAACGGCCCGTCAAATTCTCCAGGTTCGAAGCCTGGTAGTTGTACTCTACGAACGGGAACTTCCTCGCGTTCTTGCTGGTATTGGTGGTTGGTTTCATAATTTCTTTCCCTTTCGTCACTAATGAGAAGCACTGAGACCGCTCACTGGATTCAAAAGTTTTTTCATGTGTGACAATCTCTATTGCAACGTCCGTGCCACGCCTAAAAACAAAGTCCTAAGTCGTTGATGTTAAGCGACTAAGAGTTGGCACCGATTTCTTGAGAAACCTCCGAGTGCTCCACTCATGGGACACGGCCGTCCCGATTTCGGGACGGAAAAAGTGATGAGTTACGAGAATCAACCATCAACTCTTTTCTCGTCACCCATCACTCGTCACTCATCACTTATCTTGGCAATCGCAGCACTGCTTCCGCACCGGTCCGATCGTCCCGATTCGTCAGACTCAACGTTCCGCCATGTGCTTCGGCGATTTGCCGGCTCAAAGTGAGCCCGATTCCAGATCCCTCCGGTTTGGTGGTGAAGAACGGAACGAAAAGATTCGTCGGGTTCATAATCCCGGTGCCCTCATCGCGCACAATGACTTCGGTCCAATCATCCGATTCGCGCCATCGGATCTCGACGTGCCCGCTGGTTTCTAGCGTCGCGTCAACTGCGTTATGCACAAGATTGATCAGGACCTGTTCGATCTGCGCCGCGTCTGCCCGGATTTGCAGCCTGGCCCCTGGAACGACCTGAACTTTCAACCGCGGCTCCAAATTCGCCACTCGCTGCACCAGCTCCCCGAGATCGACATCTTCCATTTGCGGCGGCGGAAGTTTGGCCAGGCGGGTGTAGCCTTGCATAAACCGGCTTAACGAATCGGCGCGCGACGCAATCGATTTCAATCCGCTCTCCGCGTCTTCTTTCCAGTCCTGCGGCATCGGTTGGCGCCGAAGAAGAGTTTCCAAACTGCCGGCCAGGGATTTGATTGGCGCGAGCGAGTTGTTCATTTCATGACCAAGGACCCGCACGATTCGTTGCCAGGCGCGGCGTTCTTCTTCGCGCAAGGTTCGGCTCAAATCGGTCAGCACCAGCAAATCATGCGGCAAACCGTGTTCGCGAAACGTACTTCGGCCAACTCGCCAACGCCCGGTCCCGCCGGGAAACGAAAGTGTCAGCGGC
The DNA here is from genome assembly GCA_021324035.1 of Spartobacteria bacterium. Classification (GTDB taxonomy): domain Bacteria; phylum Verrucomicrobiota; class Verrucomicrobiia; order Chthoniobacterales; family UBA10450; genus AV40. The sequence goes on from JAJPJU010000268.1 coordinate 9,023, forward strand.
TCGTCGGCCGAGACGTCGAAACACCCGGCCAGTCCCAGTTGATCGGCCCGCCGGCCTAACAATTTGTCGATCGGCCGACCGAGCAAATCTTCACCCGCGCGATTCAGCAGCCGTAAACGCCGATCAGGATCGAACGTGAATACCGCCACATTGATTTCAGCCATGATTGTGCGCAGCAGCGCAGTCGCCTCGAATGCGCCGAGACGCTGCACCCGCAAAGTCTCGCCAAGTGTGTTTACTTCGAGCAACACTTCGCCAAGCGCGTCATCGGCCCGCGCGCCGCGGGCGCGAATCGAGTAATCGCCCTCGCGCAAGGCCGCCAGCAGGTTGCTCATCGTTTGCAGCGGATGAATGACGTGATCCCGCGCCGCCGAGATGAACGCCCCGACAGAGATCAAAATTACCAGCGTGATCGTCCACTGCACTTTGCCGCTGTAATTCCCGAACCACAGAATCAGCATCAAAGTCACGATCGCCGGCCCGACTGCGCCCAGAATCAGCCATGTCAATTTGCCCTGATGCGAAAACCGATATCGATCTTTCGGTTTACGCGCCATCAACGTTGGCCCTGCATTCCGGGTAACGCGCGCGTCTCGCGCGTTGGTTTTGGCGTCTCGCCAAAACAATCTTCCTCCGAATTTTGTAAAATAACCAGCGCCACCGAACTTAGAAAAGTTCGTGATCGCGAGGACGCGATCACCAGCACGCGAGACGCGTGCGCCACCCAATTACAATCCATATTGTTGCAGCCGCCGGTAAAACGCGCTCCGGCTGAGTCCAAGCGCCTCGGCCGCTTTGCGCGCGTTCCCGTTGTTCCGGGCCAGCGCTTTCTTGATCAAAAACGCCTCAACTTCTTCAAGGCTCATATCTTCCAGGCTCTTTGACTCACCGCCGCCAGTCGTTAGGCCAAGGTCGTTCGCTTTGATTTGTGTTCCGCGCGCCATCAGCACCGCCCGCTCAATGACGTGATCCAGCTCGCGCACATTTCCTGGATAGGAATGTTGCATCAATCGATCGCGTGCGCCCTCGTCGAATCCCGCGAGCTCCTTCCGATATCTTTGGGCGTGCATCTGCAGAAAATTATTCGCCAACGGCATGATATCTTCCCGCCGGTCACGCAACGGCGGCAGGGCAATTTCGATCGTGTTCAGCCGAAACAACAAGTCCTGACGAAAACGCCCGGCCGCGACTTCGTCTACGAGATTGGCATTCGTCGCGGAAATGATTCGCACATTAGCGTGCAATGTTTTTGAAGAACCAACTCGCTCGAACTCACCGGTCTCAATTACTCGCAGCAACTTCGCCTGTTGATTGAGTGGAATATTCGCGATCTCATCCATGAACAGTGAACTTTCGTCGGCGAGTTCGAAGCGGCCGGCGCGATCGCTCTTGGCGTCGGTGAACGCGCCTTTGACGTGGCCAAATAGTTCGCTCTCGAACAAAGTTTCCGACAGGCCGCCCATGTTGACTGTGATCATGCTGTGCGAGGCGCGAGGCGAGAGCGCGTGCAACGCCTGCGCGATCAAACTCTTCCCGGTGCCGTTCTCGCCGGTGATTAGCACGTTCGCGTCCGACGGCGCGACCCGTTGAACCATTTCGATCACCGGCCGCATCGATGGCGCATCCGCGATCAAGTTTGGAACGTTGCCGCCAAGAAGTTTATTCGCGGCCTCCAGCTTCCGGCCTTTGCGCAACGCGCTGCCCAACTCGATCTGGGTGCGGACAATCGTCAGCAACCGCTCGTTATCCCATGGTTTCGGTACGAAATCGCGCGCGCCGCGCTTCATCGCTTCGACCGCAAGATCGATCGTCGCCCATGCCGTCATCACCACGATCGGCAACGTGTTATCCAATGCCTGGACTTTAGGAATAACTTCAAGCCCTTCCTGTCCGGAAGTCGTATCGCGGGTGTAGTTCAGGTCCATCATCAGCAGCGAGTAATCGCGCTGCTGAAGCGCATTGAAAATCCCGTTGATCGATGTGACCGACTCGGTCTGATGCCCCTCGCCCTTGAGCAAAATCCTCAGCGCCTCCAGCACGTCGCGCTGGTCATCGGCAATTAAAACCCGGCTCACGCGTTAACTGTTCACTCGCGAACGCCTTCGGAGTCAACCGCGAATCTTTTGGTTTTGAACAAACAACAAAGGCGCGGCTTTGGGGCCGCGCCTGTACTCAGCTGCTAATATTGAGTATTACTAGGTTGTTGAGTTACTGTTGTTGTTCGTGTTGGCGTTTGCCTTCGGAATCGTGATCACAATTTCGTGACCCTTGCGGTCGACCTTCATCTGATCTGACTTCACCGGTTCGGGTAACGTGATGACCTGCTCGTATTCTCCCAGCTGGGTGATGCTCGCACTGCCGTTCTGCGTGTTTTTGGTCTGCTGCTTTTGTTGTTTCACGCTCACATGCAGCATCTGGTCGTTGTCGATCTTAACGTTCACATCCGACGGATTCACGTCGGGCAAATACGCGTGCAGCTCGTAGTGATCCTTCCGATCGCGTAAATCGAATGACGAGGAGTAGCCGGCGTCCGGCTGTAAAAAATTCGCGCCTTGATTGAACGAGAATTTCTCGCTCGCATCGCGAATTGCGCGATCGATCTGCTCCTGCATCCGCTCGAAATCGAGAAACGGATTCCAATTCTTGTCGATCAGCAACGGCACGTCGTCTTTGGCTTGATCTGACCCGTTGGTGTTTGTGTCGGACTTCGTGGTGCTCGACGCCGTCGCTGGTGTCGACGATGCCGGCGCGGTTTTGGCATGGGACGTTTGGATTCCCCAAACACCGATCCCAATTCCGACTACGAGGCCAACGATCAAGGTCACGATCCCAACGATCGTGCTTCGCCGTTTTATCATGTCCATTGTCTCACCTCCCTCTGCCGCTGATGCGGCCCCTTAATTATTTGGACCGCGAACCGCCGGCCTGATCGGGGCGGCGGCATCGCGAAAAATTTTCCTGTTAGTACTGACAGGCGAGGCGACGAAATGTTGAAATCGCCCCCGCAATTCGGGATTTTCCTGACTATACCGGGCGAAAGATCCCTGAGATTTGCCAATAACAAGGTCGCCGCGGCTCGACCGGTCACGAAGTTCATTCGAATGGCTGATTCACCCGATGCGTCTAAATCCGCACGCTTCCCCAACTCCGTGACGAACGATAGTAAACTCAAACAACGCGACAGGCCCCAAACATAATTTGGGGCCGTGTCATTTTCGGATGCGGGTTCGCTGAATCTGGAGCGATCAATAAAGCAGGCGAAAATTCGCCGGCAAGGTAGCTGCGACTCCAGGTTCATCCGGATCGTTTGATGCAGAAACACTTCCGCCAGAAATCGGCAACTCGTCGTTGACCGCGACTTTGGCCGGCGGTGGAGCAACTTCGGGTTTGCCTTTGCCTTTCAGCGACTGATTGAAGGTGGGCAAATCTTTGGCCAGGAGCTGATCGAAATCTTTGGTCACGTCGTCGAGCTCGCGTCGAAGTGTATCGATGTAAGCCAGGTGATAGTCCCCGGGCTTGCCTTCGTAGCTTAACAGCGCGCCGTAAAGTTGATCGGTGTGCTCGCGGATCCGTTCTTCACCGGTAATCGCGCCGCCTTCGGTCGTGGCGACGATTTTCTTGCGCACCGCTTCGATTTTGCCGTCGAAATCCTTCACCGTCTTGCGCATCGGATCATTGTCCGCAAACGCCGCGCCCGATTTCGCAACTTCGCGGCGCAAAAACATGATCCGGTCCATCAACGCGCTCTCGTCGTCGAACAATGCGCGGACTTTGATGGCGGCATCGTACTGCGCCTTTTTGTCGGCCTCGGTGAACTTCGCGCGTCGATCCAATCCTATGGTGAATTTGGTCTCGTAGGTTTTTCCATTCTTGGTCAGGCGAACCGTGTATTCGCCCGGTGCAAAACGCACACCGCGCGTGCCACCGAACGCGATCTGCGCGGCTGGAGGAACCCGCGGCGGTTTTTCGCGCATGGTCCACATCACACGATTTAGACCCGGCCGTTTGCTGGCTGGAATTTCGTCCAAAACTTTACCGGTTGAATCGAGCACTTCGATTTTCAATTTCCCGTAAAGATGACGTTCGCGTTGGTAATAATTAATGACTGCGGCGTCCGGCGGATTGTCGCCGACAAACATTGCCGCGCCGTTGGCCCAGCCGCCGCTGCCTTCGATCCTTTCCTGGACCGGACGAGCCGAAACAAATGCGACCTCCTGCGACAGGATTTCGGGAGTCAACGCGCGCCAGGGAGTGATGTCGTCAATGATCCAAATTCCGCGGCCGTGGGTCGCCAGAACAAGATCGTTGTCGCGTGATTGAATCGCGAGGTCGCGCACTGCGACTGCCGGGAAATGGCTGCCTTTGAACTGGGCCCAGTTTTTCCCCCCATCGATCGATACCCAAAGGCCAAATTCAGTTCCGAGGAACAGCAGTTCCGGCTTGACGACGTCTTCTTTGATTACCCACGCGTAGCCACGAACGGTTTTTGAATCGTTAGGCGTAACCAGCGGCATCCAGGTCTTGCCGTAATCGCTGGTTTTGAAAACGTACGGCGCCATGTCGCCAAATGTGTGCCGATCGAATGTCGCGTAAGCCGTGCCCGCGTCGTAGTTGCTCGCCTGGACCCAGCTGACCCACGAGTTCTTCGGCAGATTTGGAACGTTCGCGACCACGTTGCTCCAGGTTTTTCCGCTATCGCGGGTGATCTGAAGATTTCCGTCATCGGTTCCGACCCAAATCAGGTTCTTGTCCTTGGGCGATTCGCTGATCGAAAAAATCGTGGTGTGCATTTCCGCCGACGAATTGTCGATCGTGACACCACCGGATTGTTCCTGCTTTTGTTTTTGCGGATCGTTGGTGGTCAGATCGGGCGAGATTCGTTCCCAGCTCTGGCCATGATCGCGTGAGCGAAACAAAAACTGCGCGCCGATGTAGATCGTTCCCTTCTCGTTAGGCGAAAGAGCGATTGGCGTATTCCAATTCCAGCGCAGCTTCTCCTTGTAATTCGGTGTTGGCTGAATGTTGCGGGCTTCGTGCGTGTAACGATTGACCCGGCCGACGTTGCCGCCCTGATACTCGGCATAGATGTAGTCGGGATCCGCCGGATCGGGAAACATCCAAAATCCGTCGCCGTTGTACATGTTTTCCCACTGATGATTGGTGATGCCGCCCGGATATTCCGACGGCGCAACCCACGCGGCATTATCCTGCAATCCGCCGTAAACCCGGAACGGATCCGCATCGTCAACGCTCACGTGATAGAACTGCGACACTGGCAAATTCTCGGCCTTCCACCATTTGCTGCCGCCGTTGTAGGAATACCACATCCCGCCGTCGTCCCCGCTGAACACGGTTTGCGGATTAGTCGCGTCGATCCAGACATCGTGCACATCTCCGTGCGCACCGTTGAAACCGCCGATCGTCGAGAAACTTTTCCCGGCGTCGTCGCTCATAATCAAAGCGCCGTCGGTCTTGAACAGACGGTCCGGATTTTTTGGATCGACGATCAGGTTCGCGAAATAAAACGGATGCCAAACCATCCATTGACTCTTGTCGCGTTGTTCCCAGGTCGCGCCGCCGTCATCGGAGACAAACAGCGCGCTGTTTGGTGATTCAACGAAACAATAAACCCGCTTGGCGTTGGACGGTGCGATTGCGACCGCCAGCCGGCCGTACGGTTTCTTCGGAAAACCTTTGTTCTTTTCCGGCGTGATTTCGGTCCAGGTGTTGCCGCCATCGGCCGAGCGAAATAATCCGCTCGCAGATGGTTTGTCAGGGCCTTCCCCGCCGGAACGATATTCCCAGCCCTTGCGCCGGAAATCCCACATGCATGCGAACATTGTCTCCGGATTCGCCGGATCGATCGCCAGATCGGTGCAACCGGTGGAAAGATTCGCGCCTTTGAGGACCTGGCTCCAGGTTTTGCCTCCGTCAGTCGTTTTGTAGAGACCGCGATCCGGCGAATCGCTCCACAACGCGCCGGGAACAGCAGCGTAAACGGTGTCGCTGTTAGCCGGGCTGACCCGGATCTTCGCGATGCGCTCGGATTTGTTCAGTCCAGCTTTCGTCCAGGTTTCACCGCCGTCGGTCGATTTGTAAATGCCGTCGCCAATGGAAACACTGTTGCGGGTCCACGATTCACCGGTGCCGACCCATACGTTCTTCGAATTTTTTGGATCAAGTGCGAGCGCACCAATTGACTGCACGGCCTGCTCGTCGAATACCGGACGGTAACGGGTTCCCTGATCGTCCGATTTCCAAACGCCGCCGCTGGCCGCGCCAACAAACAATGTGATTTTCCCGGATGGCTCGCGCGTTCCGGCGATCGCCGAAATTCGGCCGCTCATCGCCGCGGAACCGATGTTGCGGGCGCCAAGGCCGGAGATTGTTGCCGAGTTAAACGGTGGTGAAGCTGGTGGTTGAGCGAACGCCGAAGCGCAAAACGCAGTGACTGCAAAAAGTTTTAGGAAACGCATGAGAGTGAATTATTTGGCTGGAGTTGTTGGAAAATGAAAGGACGCATCGTCGACCGGCACATTGCCTTCGGCCTTGTCGATGATGATTTTCTGTTTGTCGGAGTCGCCTTTGCCGCCGGCCTCGACTGAGGTCGGCACAAACACGCCGTTGATTTTTTCGTAATCGCCCAAATCGGTTTCAGTTTCGATCAGCGCGCCTTGCTGAACGCGCTGGGTCAAAATCCGAATCTCGAGAAAATGATCGGGATCCAGATAAACAAAATTCACGTCGCCATTCTTGCGCGTGACCTTGATTTTGTAAGCGTCGGTCCCGTCAACATCTTCCCGGCCGACATACTCGATCGTGCTGCCTTTTTCCTTCCAATCGACGAGCGGTCCGTCCATCTCCGCGTCTTCCATTAAGGCTTTCACGTCGTCGGCCGACATTCGTTCGGGATCTTTGCGGCCCTGGAACGGCGAAATTTGCCAGCCGTCCTTTCCATCGAACGCCTGCACCGCGGTCATTCCCTGCAACGTCGCTTCAGTGCGAACTTCGAGGGGACGCTTTTTGACCTGAGTGTAAGCAAGTTGGATTTTCCCTTCGTTGACCAGCAGTTTGCCGGTGCGTCGAAGTGATTGCAGGGCGTGCACAGCCTGGGTGCCGCCTTTCGCTTCCACATTTTTGGCGACCAATTCATCCAGAGTTGGAGCGGTTGCCGGCATTTCCTGAGTGAATGCGGCAGGCGCGATGAGCGCCGCCGCCACGAGCGTGAGTGCGAGACGTAATAGCATGATTGTAAGGTTGAAGACAAATGGGCAGACGAGTGCCCGCGTCAAATCGGTATGCAAACGATATGCCACGAGCAACGTCTCAGATGCAAGCCTTAGTCAGTCAGAGTGTTATGCCATGACGATTTTTTGCGACAAGTTTGTAGTCGTCCCGCAAATGGGATTTATCTGTTCGTTTTCGGAACAAAAATTCGACTAAGTCGGGAGCACGCCTGATTGCTGAAATCCCGGATACCACCCGAGATAAATCAGCAACACGTCGACGGTGTCCTGAATGCCGTGTGCGATAATCGGCGCCCACAAATTTCGGCCGGTGCCAAAATAAAGCGCGGCCAGAATCGCGCCGTCGATAATGTTTTCGGTAACTCCAGTCGGGCCCTGATGGAAATGGGCAAAACCGAAGAGCAACGTTACGAGAATCGCCGACACGATCCACCCAGTTGTCGATCGCCCTAAGAAATCGGTGCAGCGATTGAGCAAATACCCGCGATAAACAGTCTCTTCACCAAATGCTGCCAAAACCCAGGCCAGAACAATTCCCAAAACAAGCAGCGGGGTATTTCCGACGAGCCGTTGATATTCATGCAGATCCGGCCCCTGATTAAAAAGCCTGGTCAACAATGGTTGCGTCGCAAACAGTTCGAGCGCTTCCATCGCGATGCCGGCGACAACACCAATGATGAGAATCTTCAATAGTGGATCGGGCGCCGGTGCTCGCAGACCGACGTCTCTCCAATGCAAACCGCGGATTCGGATCGAAATCCATCCGAGCAGAAAGAGATAAGGAACCTTGCTGACCGGAAGGAGGCCGATGTAATCGAGATGGAAAACCGTCGCGATTACGAGGATCTCGATTACGAAAAGGATCTTCGCCCGCATCCTTCAAAGGATGAAGGATACAAGCAGAAGGATGAAAGCAGATAATCCGGTCTTAGACCGTTGGTAACTCACGAAATCCGCAGCATGTGGCCAATGGCCGCGATGCAGCAGAGGATCGGCCACGCCGAAATGGCGGCGATGATGGTAAAGGCGGTAAACTCCACTATATAATCGCGACTGAGCTCAGCGCCGACGTTGCTGCAAAATTTGTAGAAAGCCGGAAAGTGCTGGCCGGATGCCGGTTTATTGGATTGAGAGGCGACTCGAAGGCCGAATGGCTTGAGTGATGTAGGATTCATCCGCCCAAACATAGCTAGTTCCTTGCCGAAACTGGGCTTAAGTGAGCGAAAAATCGTGATTTTACCCAGTAAAGGTGAGCCAGATTGGCACAAAAAAGGGTTGAGGAGTGGAGCGGTTGAGAAACTCAAGAGCCCGCCGGACCAATGGGGTGGGTATTTTCCCCTTCATCCCTTAGCCTTCATCCTTCATCCTTTTGAGAGATGAATCCGGACGACTGGGCAGCTCTGAGTGATCAAGATCTATTGGAGCGCCGGATCTCGAGCCTCGGCCTCACTCTCGAAGGCACGCCGATCCAGCCGCTCATCCACCAGTTATATAATGAGCTGTCCGGCAAAGGTCTCGCGTTTCATCCCCCAACCCACATCGGTGACGAATGGTTCGTGCCAATCGGAATTCCGGCGATTTTTGTTCCGTTCTTTCTGGTGCACGATCGGCTCCGGTCGCTCGAGCGAAGCATGATGCTCGAAGTGGAAGGCGAAACGCCGGAATGGTTCATGAAATTGATGCGGCACGAGGCCGGGCACGCCTACATGTATGCCTACCGGCTCACTCGAAAAAAACGCTGGCAGCAACTGTTCGGACAAACCTCGAACGAAGAAACGCCGAGCTTTTATCGGCCGCGTCCGTTCAGCCGCAGTTATGTGATGCACCTGGACGATTGGTACGCTCAAGCGCATCCCGACGAAGATTTCGCAGAAACCTTCGCGATCTGGCTGACCCCGGATTTCGATTGGCGGAAACGTTACGCCGGCTGGAAAGCCTTGCATAAGCTCGAATACGTGGACGAATTGATGAAATCGCTCGCCGGCAAACCGGCCACGTTGATGCCGAAATATCGCGAGACCGAATACAATTTCCTCAACGTAAAATTAAAAACCTATTACGCGCGGAAGCGGAAACTTTTCGAAGAACAGTATCCCGGCTTCTACGATGTCGATCTTCGGCAATTATTTTCGGCGCCGACCGGAATCAAGGCGAGCAGTTATCTCCGGCAGCGGCGGCGGCGATTGATGAATTCGGTGTCTCAGTGGACGAACGAGAAAAAGTTTCGAATCAACAAACTGATGGCGCGCTTGATCGACCGCAGCGACGAGCTCGGACTCCGCGTCCAAAATGACGATCCACAGCAGGATTTTCGGGTTGCTTCCTACATCACAACGCTGGTGATGAATTATTTGTTCACCGGTAAATTCAAACGGACGAAATGACATCGGGTAGACGTTCTAAAACATGCCGCTCCGCTGGAGCTGGCCGTTACGGTCGCGCCGGCTATAGACACGACGCTCCCAACGGAGCTGAAGCGCGGATGGCGCGACATGGACACGACGCTCCTAACGGAGCTGAAGCGCGGATGGCGCGATACGTGCACGACGCTCCTAACGGGGCTGAAGCGCCGGAGGCGCGACATGTTTATAGATCCAACAGTTTAACGATTAGCTCCGATAGGAGCGGCACGCCCGAATGAAAAAGAGACTCAAAGTCCTGGTGATCTTCGATGGCGTGCAACCGACGCCGATCGACGCCGATCTCAGCGAGGAAATGAAGACGGAGGAATGGCAAACCGAGGCCAACGTTATGGCCGCACTGAAAGAGCTCGGCCACACTGCCGAACATCTCGCCATTTACGACGACGTCGATCTGGTTCGGCAAAAGGTGGAGAGCTTTCAGCCCGACGTCTTGTTCAACCTGGTCGAACAATTCAAAAACAATCCGGGATTCGACCAAAACATCGTTTCACTCCTGGAAATGCAGGGTGTGCCGTTCACCGGCTGCGGCTCGACCGGACTGACGCTTTGCAAACACAAAGGCATCTCGAAGAAAATTCTCGGCCATCACGGAATCCTGACTCCGAATTTTCTGGTCATTCCACGCGGACAACGCAGCGGACCTGGAAAATTGAAATTTCCGATTCTGGTGAAACCGGTGAAGGAAGAAGCGTCCTACGGGATTTCGAGAAATTCCTTCGTTCAAAATGACGAACAGTTCCGGGAACGAATCGCGTTCATCCATGAGAAGTACAAAGGCGACGCAATTGCCGAGGAATACATCGAAGGCCGCGAAATTTACGTGAGCATCATCGGCAATACCCGGCTCACCGTCTTTCCAATGCGCGAGCTGGCATTCAAGGAATTACCGCCTAACGAACCGCGAATCGCTACCTACAAAGCCAAGTGGGACGAGAAGTATCGGAAACGCTGGGGACTGGAAGGACAATTCGCCGAAAATCTGGACGCGGGATTGATCAAAGAAATCGAAAAGACCTGCAAGGATATTTACCGGTTGCTTACAATCGATGGTTACGCGCGGATCGATTTGCGGTTGAATGCCGATAACAAGGCTTACTTCATCGAGGCGAACCCGAATCCGCACCTCGCCGCCGATGAAGATTTTGCCCAATCGGCGTCGAAAGCCGGTTTGAAATACCCCGAACTAATCCAGGCGATCGTCGGGCTGGGGATGCGGATAGCGCGTGGGTAGAACCTGAATTAAATCTGGCGCAACTTCGACGGCGGGACGATTGTTAATACCCTGCGAGCTGGGTGTTGCCGCTATGGAACCCACGACGTTTTTTGAGCATTACCGAATCTGCACCGGCGAAGACAGCCAGGAAGTCAGCCGGACAGGCGCGGCCATCAATTACAAGGCGATTGACACCCGGTCGCACGATCCGGTCCACCTTCAGTTAATTCCGAAGGCGACGATCGATCCCGAAAAACTCGCGCAATTGAAAGAGCGGGCCGAGACCGCGGAAAAACTCGATCACGTCAATATTGCCAAGACATTCGCGGTCGGGATTGAAAAGGATTACTTCGCAATCGTTTCGGAATATTTCCAAGGCGACACGGTTGATTCATGGATCGTTGAGAACGGACCGATGCCGGCCGATGCGGCGTTGCGGGCTGGATTGCAAGTAGTGCGAGCGCTCGGTGCAGCTGCATTCTTTAATTTAACGCATCGAGCGATCCAGCCTTCGAACCTGATGATCGTGTCCGGGGAATCACCAGGCGGCGGGTGGCCGTTCATAAAGCTGTTAAATTTCGGTCTCGCCGGACTCGAGCTCCACTCCGAAAGCAACGAAGCTCCGGAAATCGCGCCCTCGATCCTGCCGCAGTTCGCCAGCCCCGAACAACGCGCGGGCGGAGAAATCAATTTTGAATCGGAAATGTATTCCCTCGGCGCGACAATTTGTTTCCTGCTGACCGGTGCCGCGCCCCTCGCTATCAGCGGCATGAAAGCAAAGTTGCGAATTCGGCGATTGCCTGAGCTCAAGCGAGCGCCGAAGCCATTGCACGATTTGTTGGTATCGTTGTTGCACGAAAATCCGGAGAACCGCCCACACGATCCGGTCGCGCTGGAAAAACAGATGCTCGACTGCCTTACCAAAGTCGAGCGGCGGCAGGCGCTCGGCCGCAAACTTGGACTTCCTCTCGGGTCAGTGATCGCCAGAAAACCGAAGCCGGAGCGGCCACCAAGCCCGTTCGGGCAGGTTTTGCGCGGAGTTGGCGCCGTTGCCGTTCTTTTGATTGCGTGTGCCGCGGCGGCAGAATATTTCCACGACAAAATTCCATACCTGCGCCGCACCGACAAAATCGGCGTACCCGTTGGCGTTCCTGATGCCGCAAAGTTCGCGGTGACGCCGAGTGCCGCTCCCGCGATGGCCAATCAACCGACGGAGAGCTCGCCGCCGCCGGCGATGATCGCGGATGCGAATCAAAAAACAACGGCGGCGACGAAACAGAACGAGACAACGAATCCTACCGAAACATCTTCGCCTGCACCGAGCACCGGCGATCAAATTGCTTCCGCAAACAAACAATCCGAGCCTGCGTCGCCAGCCATCGGACCTGAGGATCAGCAATCCGCGGCAACTGATTCCGATCAATCGGCTCCAAACGAGTCGAATGATTCCGAATCGACCGCTGAAACAACAAAGAAGTCAGCCACGTCGAGTCGAAGATCGAGTTCTGACACGGAACGGGCTGCTCATTCCTATTCGAATCAAGGCGATTACAATCGCGGCCCGAGTTCTCAAGGCCGAGGTGGCGCTCGGATCATTGGCCGGACACCGGATGGGCGTCCGGTAGTGAAACTAACGTCCGGCCGGGTGGTTATTCTTCCACGGCATTACGATGACAACGGAATCTATCAATCGCGCCCGCGCCGCCGTACTTATTATGATCGACCGGATAATTTTGTTCCGCCATCTCAACC
>JAJPJU010000204.1 GCA_021324035.1 Spartobacteria bacterium
CACGCAAAAGAAAGTCGCCATCATCGAGCTGAACGACGACGCCGAGAAGTCGGGCATTACCAAAGGCATGACTCCAAGTCAGGCGCTCGCGCGATGTTTACAGGTCGCAATCCGGACCCGCGAACGCGCTCAGGAAAATCTGATCGGCGAAATTTTGCTGCAGCATGCGTTTATGCTCTCGCCATTTGTCGAAGCTACGGCCCCCGGCGTCTGCACCCTGCAGTTTACCGACAATCGTCAGCTCATCGCGAAAGCTTCGCGGGTCCTGGGAAAACTCGAGAAATGTGGAATCCGCGCGCATATCGGGATCGCGTCGTTACCCGACACCAGTTTACTGGCCGCTCATTTGGCCCGCCCGATTTTACAAATCGACGAGCCGAAAAGATTTCTCGCGCCTCTGCCGATCGAAACGCTCGGAATTGCGCTATAGCTCGCGCTTAGGTAGCGGCGGCTCACCGAGCCGCCATGGCGACTGAGGTCGTTCGCCTCTGCCTATCCCCCGGTGTCTTTCGGATATCGTTCGTGCAACTGCTTAACAACTTTATCCGCTTCGGCAGTCATCCCGGCGCGTTGATACGCGGCTGCTGCTTTTTTTAGAGCGCGCGGAGTAACGGCGGGATCGTCATACAACAACGCAACGCTCTCGAACGCCCTGCCCGCTTCTTGAAATTTACCGCGCTCAAATTGAACATCGCCGGCGAGCAAACGCGCTTCTGCATTCGTTCTGCCTTCCGGCTGCAGCACCATGATCTGCTCCGCGATTTTTTGGGCGTCGTCCGGTTTGTGAGCGGCGATCTTTACGTCGCCCAGCTTTAACAACACTTTGGCTTTGCCGGCTGGGTCGTTTGCCACCTGCAAATATTTCCCGAGCGCGTTCTCGGCTTCGTCGTACTTCTGTTGCCGCGCTGCCGCGTCCCCAAGATAGAACCAAAAGTCCGGCTTTACCGGCGGATTATCGATCTTTCCAAGAATGCCGAGATATTTCTCGGCAACCGCATAATTCTTTTGATTGTAATATTCGGTTCCGAGCCATTCCAAAATCTCCGCCGGAACGTGGGCATCCGGATTTTCGGCCAGCAGTGCGTCTACTTCCTTGGTGATCGCGTTGCGGTCGTGCGATCCGAAATAGTAGCAGGAAAGGATCAGGATCGTTGCCTGAGTGTAGTAGCGATTTCTATCGAGCTGACGGGCAATGTTGAGCTCAGTCAAAGCAGTTTTGTAGTCTTTCAGTTCGAACGCCGATTTGCCGATGTAAAAATGCGCCATCGGAGCCGCGGGGCTTTTTGGAAATTCCTTGAGCAACTGACGGAATGAGTCGGTCATTCCTTTTTTATTTTCCTGCTGACCGAGGATGAGCGCTTTGCGTTGCAACGCTTCCTCCCGCTCGCGCGCATTGGGATACTTGCCCAGTATGGTGTTCCAGTCGGTCAACGCGGCGGTGTAATTTTTGTCGCTCTCGAATGTTTCCGCTCGTACTGCCAGCGCGGCGGATGTGCGTGGATTGTCAGGGAACGCCTGGATGAAATAACCAAAAGCGTCAATGATTCCAGGGATGTCCTTCATCTGGAGGTAACAGGAGCCGAGTTGATAGGCCGCTTCCGCCCGCAGTCTTGGGGAAAGTTGGGAAGCGCGAAGTTCCGCAAAGATAGGAGCCGCGCGCGGAAAATTTTGTTGTTTGTAGAGCGCTTCGGCCTTGAACAATTTCGCCTGATCAGCCCGTTCCGGCGTAGGACTGGTAGCGAGGTATGCGTCGACTTCAGGTGGCAGGGTCGACGGATCCGAATTGTAAATGTTTAACAATCGCTCAAAAGCAGCGTCCTTCGCTTCCTCGCGATTTGGAAATTTCTCGATGATCTCGCGATACATCTCTTCGGCTTCCTTGGCATGACCGAGCTGGCGCTGACTGTTTGCCGCAAACAACATGGCTTCGGCCCGGCTTTCTTCCGGCACCTGCGATTGAAGCTTTTTGTAATCAGTTAGAACCTGAGCGTACTGACCGGTTTGAAATTCGACCTTCAAAATCCCGATTTGCGCCAGTCCCCGCCATTTTCCGGCATCGGGAAGAGCGCGGCCTTTTTGCAGGAGGCTCATCGCTTTGTCGGACATCGCTTTGTCTTTGTCCGACTGCACCAACTCGAGGGCGATCAATCCCGCGCGCACCGTTGCCTCGGCTTTCAAAGCCGGCTTTTTTGTTTCATTCGAGAGAGCTTCGTACTGACGAAGCGCGTCCGCTTTGCGACCGCGAGCATTGGCGATACGCGCGGCCGTCTCACGCGCGTCTTCCCGGTACGGGTTCGGATCCTTGGCGTCCGCGACCTGCTGATAAATGTCGCCAGCCTCGTCCTTGTGATCGAGGGCTTCGAGACACCGGGCTTCGAAATAGTGCGCAGACAATGCAACCGCTGGTTCCTTCGATTTCGTGGCCGAACGGTGAAAGAGAGGCAGCGCTTCCGCGTAACTTTTTTGAGTGAAAGCCATTTCGGCAAGCGCGTAAGCCGCCGGCCCGGCAAATTCACTGTCGCCATAATCGTTCAGCACGCGCTGGAAGTTCGTCTTTGCGGTCGAAGCTTTGCCAAGATTTCGATAACATTCGCCTAACGAAAAGTAGGCGTTGGCGCGACCGGAAACGCCCGGATAATTATCAAGGAACTTCTGATATTCAGGAACGGCGAGATCGTAGAGTTTGCGAGTAAAAAGAGCGTTGGCGTAGTCGAGTTGCCGTTTCTCGGGCTGCTCGCCCTCCGCGGCCGGCGGAGAAGGCGCAGTCTCATCGACCGGCAAAGCGCGTTGCACCGGCGGATTTGGCGGCGGCGGCGGCTCGCGCTGGGCCAGAACGGACTTCGGAAGACAAAACAGCATCGCCAGTCCGCAAAGACCGGCCGCGCCGTATGTAATTTTCATTTTGCAGTCGCGAACGCGACGTTGGTGACGCCGGCATCCGTGCAGATGTTCAGCACACCGATGATGTTCTTGTAAGCGCCGGTTTCATCGCCGCGAATGATTACAGCCTGCTCGGAATTCAATTGGACCAGGCTCTTTAGCAAATCGGTCAGCTCGGCCGAATTCAACGTCCGCCGATTAACGACGACGTTACCGTCCGCTTTCACATTCACCACCACATCCCCAACCGGTGCGCTTTTCTCTTTTGCGGCAGATGCTTTCGGCACTTTGACGTCCAGTTCGTTCTCATTTCGCGCCGCGTTCCAAGTCAGGAGAAAAAAGATCAGGAGCAACAATAGAACGTCGACCAGCGGGGCAAGTTGGATCCCCGGATGGTGCAACTGGGCATGGCCGCGCAGGTTCATGAGGCGAGCCTTAAATTTCGTCTTCGATCAGCACCGGCGTGCGCGGCTCAATTCGCTTGTCATATTGCAACGACAACAGCGCCAGCACGTGCGTGGTGGCGGATTCAAGCTCGGAAATAAGCTTCTGCGCCTTGCCGCGGAAAAAAGCGTAGAAAATCATCGCTGGAATACCAATGGCAAGTCCGGCACAGGTGTTCACCAGCGCCTCGCTGATTCCCTTGGACAACAAGACGTAGCGCGCAGTGCCGAGATCCGCGCCCAGCGCGCCGAATGAATGGATAATTCCAAGCACCGTTCCGAGCAATCCGAGTAACGGGGCGATTGTGCCGACATCCGCCAAATAAATGACGCGATTGTTTAAACTCGCGGCGACGCGAGTCCCTTCGGTTTCTGCGATCTCCCGCACCTGGCCGAAGTCCGCGTTTGGATTCTTCGTCGTGAAATCGAGCACCTTTTGAACGACTCGCGCGATTGCTTCACCGTGGCGGTTTGATACCGCGAGCAATCCGAGGTAATCGCGCTTGCGAAGCAACGCGTCCGCCGTTGCCATGAAACCGCTCGACACCACCGCGCCCCGTCGAATTGTCATGAGGTAGACGATCACCAGCATCACGAAAAAAACCGAAAGGGCGAAAAGGAAAATCATGACCGGCCCGGCCGCGACCAATGTGTCCAAAATCGATTTGGTATGCTGAATGTCGGGAACGAGTCCCGGAGTGGCGCTGACGGCGGCGGCAGGCGGAGCGCCAACCGGCGGAGTCACGCTGGTCGTCACTGTTTGCCCTAACAATGGAGTGCCAATCGCGGCAACGATCAGCGGAAGCATAAATTTCATGCCAAAAGTGTTTTAACCATAAACGCCGCCGGGCGGGATGCAAATCTACCGGCAGGAGTTAAACCCGCGCGGAGAACGCGAGTTGCTCAGGCAAATCGGTCATGCTCGATCCAGCGCCGGACCCGGAAAACGTGTGCCGGTTGGACCTCAGGGTCGAGCTCGACGTAATTGCGGCGACCGTGCCAGATATAGCGCGAATCGCTCAGCAAATCGTGCACCTGAAAAACGTCGCCCTCCATCGAGCCAAACTCCTCGATTGGAACATCGACATACGAATGTTGTTTGCTGTGCGGATCAAGATTTACAACCACCAGAATGATGTTGTCGCGCGCCGCCGTCATTTTTCCATAAAAAATGATGGAATCGTTATCAGCGTGATAAAACCGCAGGTTATCCTTCAGCTCGAGCGCCCGGTTCGCCTTTCGAATCTGATTTAGCCGCGTAATCCATTCCTTGATGTTGCCCGGTGCGTTCCAATCCCGCTGCTTGTATTGGTATTTTTCGGAATCGAGATATTCCTCGCGACCGGGCAAAGCCGCATTCTCGCACAGCTCGTATCCGCTGTAGATTCCGTAGACCGGCGAGAGTGTGGCAGCGAGAACTTCGCGAATCATAAATGCCGGACGCCCGCCCTCCTGAAGGAAAGGCGGCAAAATATCCGGCGTGTTTGGCCACAGATTGCCCCGAAAATATTCGTGCATTTCGGTTTGAGTCAGTTCCGTCAGATATTCGGTGAGCTCTTGCTTGGTGTTTCGCCAGGTGAAGTAAGTGTAACTTTGACTGAATCCGGCCTTGGCCAGTTCTTTCATCATTTTCGGCCGGGTGAACGCCTCGGAGAGAAAAATTGTGTCCGGATATTTGTCGTGGACGCGCGCGATTAAATATTCCCAAAACGCCACCGGCTTGGTGTGAGGATTGTCGACCCGGAATGTGCGCACGCCGCGCTCCGCCCAAAAATTAACGACGCTGACCATTTCAGCCCACAACTCGGGCCACGTTTCGCAGCGGAAGTTTAGCGGATAAATGTCTTCGTATTTCTTGGGCGGATTTTCTGCGAACTTAATCGAGCCATCCGGACGTTGATAAAACCACTCCGGGTGCTCGCGAACGTAAGGGTGATCGGGCGAGCAATTGATCGCGAAGTCGAGCGCTATCTCCATTCCGCGTTTGCGAACCTCTCCATTGAGCCACTCGAAATCTTTAAGCGTACCGAGTGACGGCTCGACCGCCTTGTGTCCGCCGGCCTCGCTGCCGATCGCCCATGGCACGCCTGGATCGCTCGGTCCAGATTTGACCGAATTATTTCGGCCTTTCCGGTTGGTATGTCCGATCGGATGAATCGGTGGGAAGTAAACGACGTTGAAGCCCATTGCCCGGGCATCATCGATTCGCGGAAGACAATCGCGAAACGTCGATGTTCGGTCGCCGTAACCTTCAGCCGAACGCGGGAAAAATTCATACCAGGCGGCAACCTGCGCTTCGCGACGCTCAACGATCACTCGCGGTGGCGGCGCGTATTGAGTCGCCCACGAACGGTCGGGGTAAGTCGCCATGAGGACTTCCAGTTCGCCCGAGTGCACGATCTGATTGATCTGTATGTTGTCGGCGGTTCGAATGCACTCTGACAGTTCGAGCAAGCGTGAAGAATCGTCAGCAACGTGCGCACGTTTGGAGGCGGACTCTATCAGCTCCGCCCCTTCCAGTCCTTCGACTGTCAGATCCTTGATTCCGGCCTCGAATTTTTTCCTGAACTCGTCTCGCCAACTTCGAAACGTGTCCGTCCACACCTCAACGGTGTATTCGTAAAGACCGAGTTTGATAAAAGTGCAGACCCCGCGCCATCGATCGTTATCGACGAAGGTCATGGCGGTTTCGTGCCACTGCGAATTGCCAACCAGGCGCCATTTCAGGGCCGCGGCGACTATATCGTGACCGTCCTTAAAGATGTCGGCCTCAACCAGGAGCTCGTCGTTAACGATGCGTTTGATCGGATAGCGGCCGCCGTCTACCAGCGGCGACAAATTCTCGATAACAGCTGTGGGAAAGGCCCTGGCCATGGACCTTCAATCAACGCGAAATTAATCAGCTGCGAAAGGAGAAATCTTTCGGAGACGGATTGACTACACCGCAAAGTAAAACGCGCACTCGTACAATCCGCTGGTGTGCGTTTCTTCGCGCCGGACGTTCGTTCCGATAACCGCTTCGAACATGTCCTGCTCGAGACGCGCGATGATCGGATACTTCTCGATCAGATTCATGATCGGCGAATGGCATTCGAGGATCTGAGGGCCGTCCTTCTCTGATGGGAGGAATTGGGCCATGTAACCTTCGTTATCACGAACTTTGGCCAGCCACTTGGCACGATCGGCGACGCTGTCCCCTTTTACTTTCGCCCGCAACGTCTGGGTCCGTTTTTCAAATACATTATAAAGGAGTTTTTCGGGCGCGTTCGCTCCGTAGATCTCCTTGGCCGCCGCGAGCATTTCGACGGTGAATTCGTTGCTATCGACCGGAAACAGATCATGGCTCCGGCGAGTCAGACGATAAACCATCTCCGGGCGCCCCATTTTTTGCGGCCGCCGCCAGGTATCCAGATAACCGTCCCGTTGCAGAGTCAGGCAGTGCTGCTTGATCCCCATGTAGCTCATCCCCATTTTGTCCACGAGCTCGTTGACCGACATCCCCTTTGTCCGTTTGAGGGAGTTAATAATCTCGAGCCGTTGGGTGCGACCAATCTCAGAAAGCAGGCGTTGATTCATGGGCGAGAGCACGTGGTTGGGTGCCGACTTTACACGCGACGATCTTCAAAAGACAACACTTAAAATCACGCAAATTACAGGGCCAAAAGAAATTACGCAGCCATCTCTATCGACCGTCGATCAATTCCGAAACGGTAGCTCAACCACTTGCATTGGAACACGTTCGAGGCCTGTCGCCGCCTCCAATTTCGTTCCCACGGCGTTAAATCCGCGCTTCACGTAACCGAGCGCAATCTTGTGCCCTTCCCTTTCAGTGACACTGGTGATCCAGCCGGCCTCCTTTCGCTCCGCGCCACCGAATAAGCGCGATTCGCCGGTAAGCGCTGCCTCGTTCAATGAGATCAGGCCGCACAGTTGTTTGTTTCGTTGGCCCGACATTTTCATCCGAGAGATCGTTTCCTGCCCGATGTAGCAGCCTTTTTCATAATCTATGCAGCGCTGCTCAAGATTGGCTTCAACCGGGATGATGTCGGGCGTCAGTTCGAGGCCCCAACGCGGAATTCCCTGTTCGATTCGAAACTGTTCCGCGCAAGCGTCGTCGCACAATCCAAAGTCGCGGCTCAACGCGGCAACAAAATGATCGCGTTTCGCGGCTGCGCACCAGATGTCGAACCCGGCGGCGCCGAATCGGTCGATCGAAACAATTTTTGCCGACTCATCAAAGTTCGGGGCATCTCGGCCAATGATATGCAAGATGGAGAACTGCGAGGTCACGTCCTCAATCGTGACGTCGTCAGCAATTACGTAACGCTCCAAGCGCGGCTGAAGAACAGGTCGAAGGGCGCGGTCGGCATCGATGAGAAAAGATTCGCTGTCCTGCTGGACAAAAAGATGCGCGTCCATTTTCCCTTTTGCATTCAAAACACAGGCTTCGATTGCGTTCGTCTCGGCCGCCTTGCGAATGTCGTTTGTGATCTGCCCGTTGAGAAAACGAACGCGGTTCGGGCCGGTCATCCGGAGCTTAACTCTCGGCGAAAGATCAAAGAATAGCCGATCGGCAAAGCCCGCTGGCGCCATTATTCAACTGCCCAACAAACTAGGGACCGTCGGGCCGCGCGCTTTCACCCCGCAGCAATTTGGCGAGCATATCCATAGGTGAATTAGTCGCGGGCGCTTGCTCCGGCTGAGGTTGGGTAGGAGCCGAAGGTGGAGCAGCATCTGCCGGCTGTGCCTGCGGTTGGGCTGTTCCAAGCGGCGGTGTTTCGAAAGAAGATTCGGCAGGCACGAGTTGTTCTGGGAACGGTGCTGTTTGCGGCGCAGCCTCGGCCGGTGGCTGGTTAAACTCCGCTTCCTGGACCGCTGCCGCGACCTCGCCCATGCTCGATATTGTTGCGGCCGGTTCGATCGGTGGCGGTTTTTCAAAAAGTTCCAGGTCCTGTTCGACGGTTGGGAAGACCATCTCTGGAAAATATTTGCGGGCGATGACCGAAAAATCTTCCTCGGCGTAACCACGCTGCTCCTGTTCGAGAAGCCGGTCCCGCGCCGCGGTCGTCACCGCAAGCTCGAGATGATGCGACAGGCCGAGCTGGCTCGCGATTTTCATGTCCTTGAGCATGTGTTTGAGCGCGAAGTGCGGCTCGAAATTGTTTTCGATCATCTTCGGCAACTTCATCGAAAGCGTTTTGGAATAGCTGGCGTTGTTTTGCATCGCCGCCACAAATTTGTCCGCTGGAATTCCAGCGTGATTGACCAGGGCGAGTCCTTCCGCCAACGCCTGTACGCTGGCCGCAGTTACAATATTCGTGGCCAGTTTTACGACGGTGGCCTGTCCAATCTCCCCGATTTCAATGATTTCCTTGGAGCTCGCTTCGAGAATCGGCCGGGCTTCGCGCAATGCGACCTCGTCGCCGGCTACGTAAAAAACGAGCTCACCTTTTTCTGCGCCCGATTTGCTGCCAGTGAATGGCGCCTCCACAAATCGCGAGCCGCGCCGTTCGACCAGATCCGCTGCTGTGCGCATCGAATAGGGGGCCACAGTCGGGTGTGCGATCACGATGTGCCGCGGACCAAGCGCCGGAACCATTTGGCGGACGACGTCCAGAAGAGCGTCATCGTCCGAAACGAAAATCTGGATGTAATCGCACATCTCAGCGAGCTCGGCCGGCGCACCGACAAAGTTCGGAACCGGCCGCGGATTGCGGTTCCACACGAAGACGTGAAATCCGCGTGCCCGCAGATTTTCAGCAACCCGGCTCCCAATAATCCCGAGTCCGAGCACCCCAACGTTTTTCCTGGTTCGACGCGCCATGTGAAGATGGCCTTTTCCTAGGTCAGGCCGTCAATCAGCCTGCGGTGAAAACCGCCCTCGCGCAATCTAGAAGTTCGTAATAGCGGGGCTAAAACGGCCTCAAGTAAGAGGCATTCCGGCGCAAATCGGCCACCAGTTTTTCAACTATCACCACCCGTTTTTCGTTTGCGATTTCAATCGCAATATCGTTCCTGACTTCGTCGAAAATTTGCTGCCGGGGCGGCTGGACATCGATCAGTCTCAAAATGTGGAACCCGAGTCGGGTTCGGACCGGTTTACTGATTTCGCCAGGATGCAATTTTTTCGCGGCCTCAACGAAGTCTGGCGGCATTCGGTTTGCCGAAAAATATCCCAACTCGCCTCCCCGGAATTTGGTTGCCTCATCTTCTGAATTTTGCGCGACGAGCGCGGCAAAGTCCTCGCCCGCCGCCAACCGCACGGAGAGCGCTTCGATTGCGGCTCGTTTGCTTTCGACAACGTCCGGCGGTGTTTCCGGAGGAGCCGCCACAAATAAGTGCGCTACATTGCGCCGCTCTGGGAGAAAAAATCGATCGAGATGCGAGTCGTAAAATTCCCGGCACTGGTCATCACGAACAACCACGTCGTGCGCAATGCGTTTTTCAATCCACTGCCGGGCGCGTAAATCATCTTTCAGAATTCGCAAAAGGGAAAATGAAAACAGGCCGCTGCCATGCAGAGCTGTCCTCCAGATTGCGCTGTTGCCAAACTGGGAGCGAAGCAGCAAAAGTTCCCTTTCGACTTTTTCGGTTCCGATGCGTTCGTTCTCCGCAAGCGATATCGCTGCCGTATTTGAAATCAGATCGGTCAGTGCGCATTCATGTCCGCACAGCGGCAACTCACCTTCCCTCCGATGAACGTCAGCGAGATAAATTCCACGGCCACCAACCACGGCCGCCAGGTAACCCCGATCAAATAAATTACCGAGCTTGTCGCGAACGACCACTGAGCGCGCGGCCAGTTCGGCGCAACCAAATCCCGCGAGACAAGCGATTGCGACCGTGATCCAAAGTCTAGATTGCTTCACTTGAACGCCAGCTGCGCCAAATAATAGGCCGCCACTGAGCCGACAATTTGCAGACTTTGTGGGCTCAGCTTGTCCATTGTGTCCTCAGCCGTGTGCCATGGCGAATAATGAAAATCGATCAGGTCGACAACCGGAATACCGATCGCGTTTAACGGACTGTGATCGTCGGTAATGTCTTGTTCGAAGTAAGTGAAATGCTTCCGCACGTTCAGCGCGTCCGCCGCGGCAAAAATGCCGGCGGTAATCGTTCCGGGAGAATCGGGCGGCAGAGTGATGTCCAGGTCACGGTCGCCGACCATATCGAACAACAGCCCGCCACGAAAAGACTTCGCCGACCCGTCGGTCGCCAGTTCCTGGGCAAAATGGCGACTGCCATAAATGCCATCAGTGTTGCTGAAATTCACGACAGCTTCTTCGCCATCGAAGAATACCAGTTCGACTTTGCCGGCAACGTCAGGCCGGTGCGCCAGCACCCGCGCCAGTTCTAACAGCAACCCGGTGCTCGAGCCGCCGTCGTTCGCGCCGACAAATTGAAATGCGTCGAAAATTTTCGTGTCGTAGTGGGAGCAGAGTAAAAAAGACGGCTTCGGAGCGTTGCCAAACCGCGCCACGACGTTCACGAACTTCATCTCGCCATGCGGAGTTTGGTCGGTGAATGCGTGTTCGACTACTTTCCAGCCAGCCGCCTCGAGTTGTTCTTCGATATAAGCACGCGCTCGAATGATCGCATCTGAGCCGGGCGGCCGCGGGCCGAGATCTACCAGCGCCTGCACGTGGGCGAGCGCTTTTTCGCCGGAGAATTCCGTCCAAATTTTCGGTTCAGGTGATTTGGCGCATGAACTCGCAATCAATAGCGAACTCGACGCGACTATAAAACGCCGAAAGGAGCGTAACATTTCGAATTCGAATCAGCGCTCGGTCGAGGCCAGACCGACAATGTTCAAAATTCGTTGAAGATCGTCGTCGCCATAATATTCGATTTCGATTCGGCCCCGCTTGGGCGTGTGATGAATCGTCACGTTTGTGCCGAAATACTGGCGCAATTTGTCCTGCAAATCACCGATCGCCGCCGAGCTTACGACTACTTTGGGACTTCCGCGCCGCTTCTTCCATCCACCAAGGAAGCGAGTCACCAGACGTTCGGTCTGCCGGACACTGGAATTGCGGCGCAAAATTGTTTCCGCCAGACGAAGCTGCTCCTCGGCCGTCTTCACTCCGAGCAGAACTTTGGCGTGCCCGACCGAAAGCAGATCCTGCGCAACCCAGGTTTGCAGTTGCGGATGCAAGTCCAGCAGACGCATCGCGTTTGCCACCGCGGCCCGACTTCGGCCAACTTTCTGCGCGACGTCCTCCTGCTTCATTCCGAATTCATCTCGCAATCGCGCATAACCCTGTGCCTCTTCGATCGGATTCAGATCGCTGCGTTGCAGGTTCTCGATCAGCGAAATTTCAAGGACCTCCAGATCGCTGGCTGTGCGGACGATAACCGGAACATCCGCCAAGCCCAGTTCCTGCGCCGCCCGCCAACGCCGTTCACCGGCAATCAATTCATGGGTGCCACCGTTCAGCCGTCGCACGATGAGCGGTTGAATGATTCCGTGCTGCCGAATCGAATCGACCAGTTCGCGCAACGCTTCCTCGCCGAAATCCTTTCGTGGCTGCAGCGGACTCGGGACAATGCTGGTCAGCCGGACTTTTCGG
>JAJPJU010000338.1 GCA_021324035.1 Spartobacteria bacterium
AAAGTGAAAGGCGCGCCCATCGGCGATCAGGAACTCGAGAAAGCAAAAAACAACCGGCTGGTCGAATTTTACAGGGAGATGCGGACAATCAACGGGCGTGCCAACACGATCGGCACCTACGAAGTCTTCATGGGTGATTACAATAAGTTGTTCGACGCGGCAAAAAGCTACTCCGCCGTGACGAAAGAGGACGTCCAACGCGTAGCCAAAAAATATTTCGGGGCAAATAACCGCACCGTGGCGACGCTCCTTCCCGAGGATGAAGGGAGGGCAAAACAATGACGCGCAGACGAAACGGTTTCCGGTTTCTTCTATTCCTGGGCTGCGTTTTCTTGATGTGCTCCGCAGCCTCCGCGCAATCATTGCGCCTGCCGCCGCATGAGAAACTCGTCCTCAAGAATGGATTGACCGTACTGCTTCTCGAGAAGCGCGGTGTCCCGCTGATCGATATTTTTGCCATAGTCAAAACCGGGGCGGCCGCGGATCCCTCAGGAGAAGAGGGGCTGGCATCGGTTACCGCCGCTTTATTGCGAAAAGGAACGAAGACCCGGACGGCCCAGCAATTTTCGGCCGATCTCGATTACATCGGCGGCTCTTTCGGAGCCGATGCCGGCGCTGACTTTACGAACATCAGCGCCGAATTCCTGACCAAGGATCTTGCCCGCGGCTTGGAGCTTTTTTCGGATGCCGTTCTGCATCCGACATTTCCCCAGGGCGAGACCGACAAGATTCTGGCGCAGAGCCTGGATGGCGTGAAAGCTGAGAAAGATGAGCCGAGGTCGGTGCTCGGTTTGTACTACGCAGGTTATCTCTACGGCACTCATCCCTATGGGCGTCCTTCGGATGGCGATGAGCTTTCGCTCAAGCGCATCCAGCGAGATGCCATCACGAAATTCTACGAAGCGAACTACGCGCCGGGAAATACTATCCTCGGAGTTGCAGGTGAGTTCGATGCCGCGGAAATGCGGAAGAAGCTCGAAGAAACGCTCGGCGCTTGGCCGGCACGGTCTGCGACAAACACATCCATTCCAGCCTCAGCTTCCGCAAAAGGCAAAAAGCTGCTGCTGATCGACAAGCCGGACGCCACGCAAACCTACTTCGCTATCGGGAACATCGGCACTGCGGCGAACGATCCGGATCGCGTCGCGATTCGTGTGGTCAACACTATTTTTGGAGGGCGATTCACGTCCGAGCTGAACGAAGCCTTGCGAGTCGAATCTGGTTACACCTATGGCGCCAACTCATTTTTTGATTCCCGCAGGGCGCCCGGGCCGTTTGGGATTTTCAGTTTCACAAAGAATGAAACTACCGTTCCGGCGATCGACCTGGCGCTCCAGGTTTTGGAGAAGCTCCACAAAAACGGTGTGACCGAGGAGCAACTCAAATCGGCGAAAAGTTACATCAAAGGACAATTTCCGCCCACGATCGAAACTTCAGGCCAGCTCGTGCGGCGAATCGTAGTCAACGAATTTTACGGGCTTGGCGACGATGAAGTGAACCAACTCGAAGCGCGTGTCGACGCGGTGACACCGTCGGTCGCCAAGCAGGTCATCGAGAAGCATTTTCCTCTCGATAATTTGATTTTCGTGCTGATCGGAAAGGCCTCCGCCATTGCTCCGGCCGTAAAAAAGTACGCCGAGAAGATGGACCAGCGGACCATCACCGATCCAGGCTTCTGGCCGCCACCCGCAGCTGCTCAGAAATAACAGGTCGCGGCGCGAGCCATACTTCAAGAAAGATTTGTTTGGAGTTCGGAGTTTCTGGAGGAATGATGCGTTTTCGAAACTTGACGATGATAGTGGCGCTTCTATTTGCAGTGCTGTGCGCCCCTCGCTGGTCCGCCGCGGCGGAAGAAAATCCGTTGCTTGTCCAAGCGCCTACGATGAGCAAAACCCAAATCGTTTTCGCTTACGGAGGATACCTCTGGACTGTGCCGCGAGAAGGCGGCGAAGCCCGCCAGCTTACGACTGGCGGCCACGAAGGCAGGCCGAAATTTTCTCCCGATGGGAATTGGATCGCCTTCACCGGCCAGTACGACGGCAACGTGGACGCCTACGTCATGCCCGCCGACGGCGGTGAACCAAAGCGCCTCACGTGGCATCCCGATCCGGATGTGGTTGTCGGATGGACTCCCGACGGCAAGAAGGTCCTGATTAGTTCGCCGCGCGAAGCCTACGCGGACTTCGACCGCTTGTATGCCATTCCCGTTGAAGGCGGCGTTCCCGAGGTTCTGCCGATGTGGCGCGCTGAAGCAGCATCTTATTCCCCGGATGCCACTCGCATCGCCTATGTGCCCAATCTCAAGTGGCAAAATGCCTGGAAGCGCTATAAGGGCGGACAGACCACTCCCGTCTATTTGCTGCGGCTGAGCGACTTGCAACTCGAGAAAGTCCCTCGCGAAAACTCGAACGACGACGATCCCGTCTGGATCGGTGACAGGATCTATTTCCTGTCTGACCGCAAAGGAGCGGTGACGATTTTCGCGTACGACACAAGAACGAAGGCCGTGAAGCAAGTGCTGGACAACAAAGGACTCGACGTCAAATCGCTTTCCGCCGGGCCCGATGCACTAGTCTACGAGCAATTCGGCGGAATCTACACTCTCGATCTGAAGAGCGAGAAAGCTAACAAGGTAAGCATTCACATCTCCGGCGACTTGCCGGCCACGCGTCCACATTTTGAAAAGGTCGGCGACAAGATTCAAAACGCTGCGATCTCGCCGACAGGAGTTCGCGCCGTGTTCGAAGCGCGAGGCGAAATCCTGACCGTGCCCGCCGAAAAGGGCGATGTACGAAACCTCACGCGAACAACCGCGGTAGCGGAACGCGATCCGGCGTGGTCCCCCGACGGAAAATCAATCGCGTTTTTCTCCGACGAATCCGGCGAGTATGCCCTTCACATCGTGGATCAAACCGGATTGGGCGCGGTGAAAAAAATCAATCTGGGCAATCCACCCTCCTTCTTTTATGGACCCACTTGGTCGCCGGACAGCAAGAAAATCGCTTACACGGACAAGCGCCTCAATCTTTGGTATGTCGATGTCGAAAAGGGGACGCCTGTAAAAGTCACTTCGGACCGCTATGAAGACCCCAGCTC